>NZ_JAAIWM010000007.1 GCF_011008845.1 Bacillus mesophilus
AGGACTTGTTTATTCAGTTTGAAAACGACATATGGTTAGATGTGTTAAGGGATAGCACAATGTATGAATCTTGGCAAATTGATGCTGGAGAACAAGGATATTATATAGGAGGATAAACAAAAGTTTCGGGATCTTAATTAACTAAAGAGGGAGATTGCTTAACAAAGGCAGTCGCTTATTGTGCTAAAGGGAAGTATAGTATAATAAGCCTTTGTTTTAATCGATAGAAAAAAGTGAAGTGAAAAATAGCACAAAGGTTTTACTTATAATCCCTTTTAATCTTGAAAAGCTGCTATTCGATTTACCCCTCTTTCATGATTGAGCACTAATTAGCGATCACAAGTAACAACTCATTACCCTTATTGTTATAGGAAATAGCTTTAGCCATAGTTGCCATCATAAGAATTCCTCTGCCACGGGTATTTAAAAGTGCTTCATTCAATAAGAAATCAGTACCTTTTTTTCGTATTAATTCCATTTTTTGTACACCTAAGAAGCCGTTACCACTATCTACAACTCTAATTAGCAATTCTTTTTTATCTAAATGATTAGAGAACTCTATTTTTATCGGGAATTCCCCATGTTCTAGAGCATTATCTAACGCTTCATTTATGATGAATTTTGTAGAAGCTCTTGTCTTTTCAGAGCAGACCATTTCTAATTGCTCTTCAATGAGGGTACATAATTCAAGGTATTGTTCCATGTTTTTGAGTTCGAAAGTTTTATTAGGGTGTAATAAAGGCATGTTTTCACCTCTAAGATTATTTTAATAAAATTAATTATACAACCTGACGTGGAGTAAGACAGTATCATGACGAATATTACATAAATTTGTCATATTTTGTCGTGTGTATCAATGAGGCAAAAATAGGAGAAATAACAAGGAGTTGTAGTGACTTACCTACCTAAAATCATCAATCGATACCCCATAATATTCAGAAAGCTTCTTGAGGACCTTCTCCTTAGGTGTCCTAACATTATTCTCGTACCGATTGACACTATTGACCCCTATTCCAAGTTCTTTTGCCAATTGAGCTTGGGTAATGTTTTTGATCATCCTAAGCAGTCTTAATTTCTCTCCTAATGTATTCATCAATGTCACCTTTTTTTAGCGTAATAAAAGGGGATTCGACATAATGTGACATTTTTCCTTCTTCTTGCAAATAAAAATCTAATAAAATAGAACAAGGTGTTAAGTAACAGGTTACGAGATTTAGAGAGCAACACAAATAAGCGTCGCTCTTAATTTTTATCTAGAAGTATTTTTGATAAAATTCTTTTCTGAGTCTTCCACTTAGTTGAGCATAAATACGAGTGGTTTCACTTTTTTCATGGCCTAATAGACTTTGAATAACCTCAAGAGGAGCTCCGTTATTCAGCATGTGGGTCGCATAGCTATGTCTAAGTTGGTGGGGATGTATTTCTTTATTGATTCCAGCACGATTTGAAATTCGTTTAATAACGTACCTCATTTGTGCAATGCTCATTTTATGAGGAAATCGTTCCGTAACAAAAATGGCTGGATCCTTGTCTTGTCGACTTTCTACATAACGTTTCAACCATATATCACAGCGTGTATTAAAATAGACCTCTCTTTCTTTATCGCCTTTACCTCTAACAATGGCAGAATGATTAGACCAATTTATACAATTTTTCTCCAGGGAAACAATCTCTCCAATCCTACAGCCTGTTGAGAACATAAATTCAAACAATGCATTTTCCATCGGTGTTATACATGCTTCACGTAGTAGCTCTATTTCTCTTTCAGTTAAAAATTTAGGAATACGTTTTCCAATCTTAGGCTCTTTTATTTTGTATGCTGGATTTTTTGGTATGTGTCCTTCTTCATGTGCCCAACGAAAGAGTGATTTCATAGACCGAATCCTATGGGCAAGACTAGAGGGTTGTAGGGTATTGCTCAGTTCAGCCAAGTATCCTTTAAGATCTTCCGTTGTTACTGAGCTAATCTCAACGTCGCCAAAATGTCGTGCTAAGAGATTAGTCTGAAGTTGGTATGCCTTTAATGTTTGTTTAGAAAAACCTTCAATTTTCTTATCAGCTTCATAACCTTCCCAGGCTTTAAAAAAATTCATATTCATTCCTCCAATTTCATTAGGTTGATAGAGGAATTATTGCCAGATTTATTGAATAAAAGACTAACAAGTGTTTTAGGTTGGTCTATTAAGGCACTACAGTTATTAGGCTGTTACTTCCTTATAACTTATCAAAGCAGCATATACTCAGGGGGGGATTGAGTGGGCATAGATAACCAAGAGAAAATGCGGAGAAAAGAGATTGAGAAAAATCCTATGGGGAATTTTTCTGATGCAGTTAACCGTTCAGCTATAGGAGATCCATCAGCATTACTTAAAGGTGGTTGTCTCACTAAAATACTTACGGTTTAATAGTAGTTATAGGTTTAGCCATTCTGTCACAATGTTCTTATTAATGTAACGGGTAAGTAATGTTTAATAAGGGAAATGATAAAATTAATCTTGTAAAGAATAAATTAGGAGAATTAAAATGACTGAATTAAGTCGGAAAGAAAAGATAAGGTTACTTAAAATAAAAAACAAAAGAAAATCGATAATAGATGACTTTGATAAGAAAAACATCAACCTAACATTTGAGTCATTTTGTGATGTTGATTATTCCATTAACCTGATGGAGAAATTGTTTATCAAGATAGACAGAGATATTGATGAAAAAGATGAGTTTATGTTTCAGCATAATAAAGACTTAGTAATAGAGCAATTAAGTAAGATAAAGTCTATGTTATGTCCAACAATAATGGAAAGTGAAGTTTTATTGTATCATCTAAATTACAGGGAGACAGGTGTTGTAAGTATTACTCTTAAAGACGCTCTTCAAAATGTCGAATGGATAGTAGATTTCACTGGTTATCCAATTGGACGTATGGATTTTATTATAATTGAGCCCAATTTTAGTTTCGGAATTTGTGTAGAAAGATGGGAATATCAAGATACATTTATTAACTGGGGACTATTCAAGTAACGGGTGCGATTATTCAATAGGAGCAATCGCTTCTTGTGCTAACGGAGAAGTTTAGCTGAAAAGGAATGGTAAAATAGCATTAACAAATTGAGTGGATTATATGGGGGCAATAGAATATGTGGAATGATTATTTCAGTGATGATAAATTCATCTCAATGATATACACCAATGTACCTCCTCTGAAAAACCTTCGTATTGAAAAGATTGAAATTTCCCGTGAAGGGAATAGGATAACAATAGGTTTTGACTTACCTACTTTCCCAGATAATCCACCAAAAAAGTGGCTTGAAAGAGGATATTCAACTGTTTTTATTGAATTAGACTTCTTTGACATAAAAGAAGTTAGTTTAAAATCAATTGAAAATACATACAGAGGCGATATTGAAATTAAGAAAGATGTGGAAACCGATATTTTTATTGTTAAAGTAATCGGTACAGTTGAAACATTAATAAAAGCAGGAGTTGGTATTATTCAATCTGTTAAAGGATATTAAATGATCTAGTTGAAGTAAAGGGAAGTTTAGTGCAAGAAGAATTAATAAAATATATTCCAGTTATTTGGACTGAAAAGCAGGTGAGGGTAAATGGAAAAAGGCGGGAAGATTAACGAGATAGTTTACAATAACACTTCTTACTATAACGGAAAATATAGATATTATCCCACAATTACAGGTTTAAAAGGTATATTAGAGGAAATTATTAGTTCCAATTCAACCACCGATTATATAAGAGTTACACCATTTTATATAAATGAACTATTGGATAGGCAAATTGAGTTTGAAGAATACATGTTTTTCATAGAATGTAGAGATTGGTATGACGAGAGCGTGCAGGAGGAACATATTTTAGATTGTCTTGATGTTCCAGATACACCAAGAACACTTAACGATTTCAGGTTGGGTTCAATATTATATCCTTTATGTCAAAAAAATGATGTAGAGTCATTTAAAAATGCTCTTGAAAAATATAAGGAGAGTTTAAGAGAACTTCTACCCATAATGATGGAAATTGCAAAATCAGAAATGGAATTAACAGAAGACTATTTGCCTTTCGGATATTTCTGCTTTGAAATTCATAGTGGGTAAGATAATCGTTGTTAAGCTAACGGGTGCGTTGATCCAAGAAGGGATTGACGCTCTTTTTGTGGAATTTATTGAAGTAACGGAGAAGTTGAGTTGAAAAATTTGAGACTATACCTTTTAATATGATAGGAAACTGAGTGAGGGGTTTGAATGAAGTGGGAAGATTCATATATAGGAAATCTTAGGTCCAGTGTAGGTAGCCAAAAGTTAATTGTGCCATCAATAAGAGCGATTATTGAAGACAACGAAGGGAAAATTCTTTTCATTGAACGATTAGGTGAAGGGAAATGGAGTATGCCTGCTGGTTCTATTGAATTAAATGAAACAATTTATGATTGCTTAGTCAGGGAGGTAAAAGAAGAAACCGGATTAGAGGTACTTTCAGCTAAGGCAATTGCTATTTATTCTAATCCTAAATTTAGTACCAAAAATAAATTTGGGGATGAGTATCAACTGTTTGAACTATTATTTTGTATTGAGGAATGGACTGGTTCGTTAAAGCAAAATACAGAAGAAACTAGCTCTGCACAGTTCTTTAAGCAAGATGAAATCCCTCAAGGTACTAATGAATTTTGGACATCCTTTCATAAACAAGTAATCAACGATTTAATTACATTTAAAGAGAACAAGCAATTCATCATAAAGTAGATTTTCTTATTGAAGTATAGGTAAGGTTAGTTTAAGAAGCTCGTGATAATATACGACTAAATAACAAAAGCAAGCAGGTGGAAAAATGATTAATCCAATCCTACAGTCCTCGCATATTCGGTATGATGAGTGGGGAGAAGAACCCGATGATTTTTATGTCTGTTTAGAAGTATTTATTGGAGAAGAGGATAAAGAAGGTTCGGAAGTGTTTACGTTTCATGTTATTAGTCCAAAGAGACTTTTAAAAAACTCGAAGGATACCCTGGAAATAGAAGTTGGGAGAGGGTACTTAATCACAAGCGATTATAGCCTATCAAGGATTGAAGCCAAAATTGATCAATTACTGAAAAACTGTAAAAGAGAAAATTGGGATTTGGTTATAAATGCTATAAGCAGATACGGAATATGGGAAGATGAAAGTTAAATTGCTTATTCAACAAACGAGGGCATTAACGTAAGAAGGATTTATCAGCTGCGGCTAATGGGTTTTCTTTTCGGAGGGAAAGTAGTTTTTTTGATATTAAATTACCATAAAAACAGCAAGATATTAACACGTTAAATCGCATAAAAAAGAGCATTGAACAGACTTAAGTAGTTCAGTTTTAAGGTAGAAAAATCGAAATAACACAATATTTTTTAGTCCAATTCGCAAATGAATTGGACTTTTAATTTTTCATTATAAAACAAGGTTTGTATTCAATTGTTATGCTAATTCGCATTGAAATTTACATAGCAATTAGGAACGTGACACCAGTTGTTGTCCATCTGTTAAAACATATGCTAATCAAAAAGCTAATTTAGTTGTTAAAATTGCTATAAATAAGATGTAAAATAATATTATCTATCTAATGTGAATGTAATTTTGACTCTTCTAAATTAGAATATATTATTAAGTATATTTAAACTAACGATTCAGTTATATGTATAGAAGGTGATTTGAAAATGGACTTATCAAATATAAGTGGTTTAGTATTAATGCCATCAGCAGATGATATTGAAATATTGAAAGTCGAGAATGAAATGAATGCCAAACTACCCAATTCCTATAAAGATTTACTCAAAACTTCAAATGGATTGTCCACTGATGAAGGTGTAGTAATTTATGGAACTGAAGATATCGTAGAGAGAAATGAAACTTGGGAGACAGAAGTGTATGCACAAGGATATATTGCTATTGGCGATGATAGTGGTGGGAAAGTTTTTCTTATGTATCAAGGAGATGGAGACAATAGTGTTTTAATAGTTGATTCTGGAGATATGACTATTGAACATTCTGATATAGTAACTTCAGATATTACCCAATGGATTAAAAGTGGATTTTTAATTGAAAAAGATAAAGCAGAAGATAATATCAATTGGTCTGAATATTGTAAAGTAGTTTTGATAGATACTCCCGATGGAGGATTGAAGGACTTATTGAAGATTAAAAATGCTTTTGGATTGAATATTTCAGCAGCCAATTTATTAAAAGGGTCTAAGAATCTTCCATTTATTTTAGTTGATGAATTTCCATACGGCAAAGCAATTACATTAGTTGAAAAATTAGGGGATATGAAAATAGAACTTAGAACTGAAAAATAAAACTTAGAAAACGCAAGGAAGATAAAATCCTTGCGTTTTCTTTTGCTAATTATACTGTGAATTGCTTTGTTATTTCATTTGTTTTTTACACTTTTCTACTTCAAATCTGAACTACTTAGAACAGACTGTCAATGCTCTTTTTTACTATTCTTTGATTCTAATGATAGGGTCTTGGTCGTGAAAGGCTATGCACACTGCGATTGAACTTTCATCAGAGAGTGATTTGTAGGCTGTCTTGAATGCAGAAACTGTCCTAGCTACTAAGTAGATAGTTGAGCCAATTGCTACATTATCTCCATCAAAACCATCTAGTTCATAAATGTTGGCAAACTGCTCTAAACTTGGACCTTCAAAATCTTCCGACCAATCACTAGCCCAGTCATCATCTTCGTCTTCCAATCGGTTATATTCATCACAGATAAAAAATGCACTGTCCCAGTTGTTATCTAAATCATATTCGAAATAAATTGCTCGAGCTGTTTGTTCTTGTGCAATTTTTAAAGATTGTTTAAGTCCCAATTTTAAATCATTTACATATTCATTTAAATCTAATTGCTTAATTGTATTGGCTCTATCAGCTCCTGCTAACTCGGAACAAACATTAAAATACTTCTCTTCAATTTCATTAAGACTTTTTCTTCTTAAATCTACTTGTAGTTCATCTAAATACTCGAAAATATCCATTTTCTCGCCTCCAAATATGGATGTTAGTATTGGATAGATTATATCATTTATTTCAAAAACCTTGAGAGCAATTTATAGAGGATAAATAAGTTTCTTTGTAACCGATATATAAACAGGTTTATCCAATAAGAATAACTCACACAATATTAAAATTAGGGGTGTTAAAGTGGATAAAAATGAAATCAAGAAGATTGTTGAAAACGAAGTAAAACAATTAGGTCCTTTCGTGAATTATCATGGAATTACACCAGAAAACATGTGGCAATTCTTAGTTGAACCGTTTGAAATATTCGTTGACCCTGATGATTTAGAAACTACACCTCGAAATATGTGGGTTGTACTACAAGAATTTAAAAATATAAAAGAGGGTTTTGCTATTGTTTTTGACCCTTACGATAAGGGTTGGGGACTAACTGAACATGTTTCTGATGATAATTATGTAATGGTAAGTGGTGCAGATACTTTGCATGCAGCTTTAGAAGGAATGTAGTGTTATTGCATTAACGGGGGCATTGATCCAAGAAGGGATTGACGCTCATTTTGTGGAATTTATTGAAGTAACGGTGCATTTAGATAAATCCGCTGAATGTTAAAATACAATATTAAGTAGGAACTAATAGAGTTTGTCGGATGAATGCGAGTTTTCGAATAGAACCAATAAGTATCGAGGAGGAAAAAGAATGTTCGATAAAAAGAAACATATGTTTAATGAGTTTAACGTTAATGGATCTATATCGCAAAAAGAAATAGAAGAAGTTGAAAAAGAATTGAAGGTGAAGTTCCCTCAAGATTTCGTGGACTTTATGTTATTAACAAACGGTGGAGAAGGCACTATTGGTGAAGATAGTTATTTAAGGTTATGGAAGATCGAAGAGCTAATTGAAAGTAACGAAAGATATGCTGTTGAGGAATTCGCACCTGGTTTAATAATAATTGGTTCAGACGGTGGTGATACAGCATATGGTTATGATTTTAGAAATGAAAACCCTTTATTAGTTGAAGTGGACTTTTTTGGTATGGATTTAGAAGAACCATTTTTTACTACTAGTAGTTTTTTTGAGTTTTTTGAATACCTATACAATAGTTAGTGCTATGACTTAACAGGTGTAAGACTCCTAAGTGGGGGTACGGCAACACTTTTATGAAAGATTGTGAAAAAATGTACTTAAACTAATGGGTGCGTTGATCCAAGAAGGATTAACGCTTATTTTTATAGAAGTTACTCTACTAACGTGTGAGAATACTTGAATAAGCGAATTTAAAAAGAAGCTTAGGTCTATAGAAGAGGTGGGAGATGTTTAAGAGAATCAATAAGCAGCACCAATTAGAACTAACGTATGATCTTGAGGAGTTAACAAGGGGTTATACAATAGTTGACACTTCAATAGGTCCACTTGGTGAAGTATGTGTACTTGCAGTGAATAAAGTACCAAATAGAGAAGAAGGTATGTTTCCTCCTACTAAAACAAATGAAGGACACGACTATAAAGCAATTATCATCAGTACAGGCAATATTAGAGAAATTATATTAAATAATCAAAGATGGAACTATCATTTCATCCAAACAATTGAAAGAGAGAATATTTTATTGGTCTGTGCTCGTTCTAACCTATATGAAAATGGCACCTTTGATAATAATGCAAAGGTTTTTGACTCTGAAGGAAACTTATTAAGAGAATTTCTGCTGGGTGATGGAATCCAAAGTCTGTATGTAACCAAAGAGAACAAAATTTGGACTTCCTATTTTGATGAAGGAATATTTGGAAACTATGGGTGGACAGATCCGATAGGTCAGTATGGTTTAAGAGCATGGGATAGTGACGGGGAAGAGTTATATAAATACCCCAATATTGAACAACAATTTATTAGTGATTGTTATGCACTTAATGTTGTTTCGGATGAGGAAGTATGGTTCTATTTTTATACTGATTTTGAGTTAGGCAAATATCACAATGGGAAAATTGAATATATCACTCCAGGTGTAGATGGATCTGATGGTTTTACTGTTTATAAGGACTATCTCTTTTTTCGGGGAGGCTATAGTGAGCATGATAAATATATTCTCTTTCAAGAGATACCGAACAATAAGTTGAAAAGAGTATCTAACTTAGAACTAATAGATGAAACTAAGAATCCTATAAAAGCAAATCATATTAGCTGCAGAGGTCCACTACTTTTAATCACTACAGGGACAAAAATTTATATTACACATTTAAAGGACATTATTGCGGGATTATAAAAATATTTATTCTTATGAATGCATTGACCAAGCAGGTTAGATGCCTATTTTAAGTTACTTAACTAATGGGAGAGTATAGTTCAAACAAGCTATTTGGTAAAGGAGATTTTTATGGAACCCTTATATAAAAAAATTTATGAAGATCCCGAAATTACACAAGTTCTAACAGACTACTTTGATTTCGAGCTACTGGCAGTTCCTAGCTATAATACAGAATCATATTTCTTTAAGGTTGATGATACTGCAAAAGTAATTGCACAGGATGCTTCAGGTGGAACATTTGCTATGGTTGGAAATGGTGTTGAAAATAGTCTGCCTATAATTTATATAAACTCTGAGGGACAGGCTGGGAAGGTCGGAAGTAACTTTAGAGAATTCATTTCTTTGATGATTTCTTGCCCAAATTGGAAGGACTTATTGAAGTTCTCAGGGAATGGTCAAATAGCTGAAATGGTAAAGGCATTACCGTTCTTAAAAGGTGAAATGCTTGAGGATTATCCAGAAATAGAGGATGTAAAAGAGTCTTTAAAATCGGAACTATCTATAGAAATAATAGAAGAACCAGCTAATGCTCTATATATGACAATAATTTCAAAGCCTAAAATGATAATTTCATCCAATGATGGAGACGAGTTGGAGTCATTGTTTAATTCATTTACAGCTATGGATAATCCTTTATGGAGAAATAAAGTTATTTAATATCTATACATATTTTTACTAACGGGAAAGTTTAATAAACTCTTTCTACATTTAACATTAAGCCTTTTTCAATACCATACTTATTAATAAAGGAGTCCAGATATGGATGTTTGCTATGCATTGGATATAGAAGAGAATGATACAGAGAGTAGTTGTCCTTCCTTCGTTGGTGGTAAGCCAAATTTACCTCTTGAACAGGCTGTCCCAGAATGCCAGCTATGCAGTTCTCAATTGACATTCTTCTTTCAAATATCATTTCCGTATAATCATAAATGGGAAGATTTATCGATGGCTGTTTTTGCTTGCACTTCCTGTGTGCATAAAGAATACCTGATACCTGAAATGTTAGAAGGAGTATTAGAAGGAATTAATATTCCCAAGGGTTTTTTAACTGTTTACCAAAGAAATTTTAGAATTTTAGTTTTTAGGACGGGGGAAGCAGTTACAAAAGATACATATCAGGAAAAGATCAAATACAAACCAATTAAACTAAGGGTAACTAATGACCTAGACATTTATACTGATAAGTTGGGTGGAAATCCGAACTGGTTACTAGATAATGAGGCACCAGCAATGTATGACGGAAATCCTATGTTCTTCTTGATGCAAATTTTAGAGGATTATAAGTTTGAAATTTTGTCTGATGCTTCACCACAAATAAAATTAGATTTAAATGGTGAGCCTGCCCCTTCCCAAGAAAATTATTATGAGTTGTTTCTAGGTAATAATTTGTACTTTTTCGGTACTGAGGATAAAACAAATAGTATGGTTTATTTAATATCACAAATTTAATAGTTTGACCTACTCATTATAAAGTTTGTGAACAAATGTACTTAAAGTATAGGGTGCTAATCCTGAACAAAGAAATAAATTAAGGTGATGAAAATGATAAAAAACGTCGAACTAATTATAAAAGAAATTCAAGACTTTTCTCTAATAAACATTAAGCTTATAACTTGCTTTTCTGTTTCTTTTTACAAAGAATTTGAAGAAAACAAATCCTTACTTGAAATTGATTTTGTTATTGAAGCTGAAGACGGCAATAAGTTTCTAGCTAATTTCCACTTTCACAATCCAGAAAATATTCGTTTTGAAAGTGGTGGTCCATACCATCAAATATCAATAAAAATTGAGGACATTAAGGATAAAGGTTGGGAAAATAAAAGGTATGAAGTGATTGACTATGAAGGAGATACTATTCATTTTTATTGTTCTGAAATTGAAGTGATGTCAATAAAAGAAACCAATTATTTCATTTAAGCTTGTTGTGCTAACGGGGGCTTTAGCACCATAAGATCCTTTATATTTCCAGGACAAAAAACTCCATAAATCAGAAAATGGCGTGTCAAAACTCTTGTCAGTTTGCACGCTATTTTCATTGTCAATTATATGATATGCACCCCAAAACGGAACAGTTTAATATTTTTCTAAGAGGGGATCTTTTTGTGATTTCAAATTAAATTTTTTCCGTTTACCTACTACTTAAAAATCCGACTCTATATCCAGGTAACCTTCCAACCTTTAGACTAAAGGAACCTCTGTCGATATCCGCTCTCTTAATTTCTGAACAGATAAATTAATACCATCTTCCTTCCGATGCAGCATGGCATGACAGTTCGGACAAACAGGGATTAGGTCTTTTATGGGATCCACCAAGTAACCTTGTCCTATCTCATTAAGGGGCTGGATATGGTGAACATGAATAAAATCCCTTCCAACTTCTCCATAAACATTTTCGAAGTCTATATCACATACTTGGCATTGAACACCATAATGTTCAATACACTTTTTTCGCGCTAAAGGATTCCGTTCATATAGATTTACTGTCACTGTCTTCCTTGTGCCTTCCTCTAGTGTTTCAGGTACTTCATCTGGGTAATATCCTTTAGTCAGATCCTGTGTAAAGAATCCCATAATATAATCCCGTAAATCACCAGTAAGCTTCATAGCTCCCTGTATATTTCCTTTCAAACCATGCTCTCGCAGTTTAGCAAGAGAAAGATCTTCAGTTTCAACTCCATCTACTAAACGGATTCGCGTCCAATCCCATTCTTTTGATTGAATGTACTTCTCATCATCCTTCCAGAATTCTTTATCATAAACTACATCCTCATCTACTAAGCCTTCTATCACTTCAACTTTATAACGGACCTTTTTTACAGTACCTGATACATAAATAAATATGATATCGCCATTTTCATAGTTGTAAGATCGTTTCCAATCTAGTGTTTCATAATGACTAAATGCCCCTTCTAAGTCATATTCATTAGGGTTAGCTGGAATTAACCATACTCGACGAGCATTCTTATGTCCGCTTTCTTCAAGCTCTTTACGACGTTGAGCAGCAACTTCAACACTTGCTGAAAAACGATATTCGTCATTCCCAAAATAATAAGGAATCTCATATACATATCCTCTTTCAATAGGATCATAGCACTTGTAGTTAGTTGTATTAAGCTCCTCTGCAAGTATTCTAGCTGCACCTTGAATACTCTGAGCCTCAGCTAAGAGACTATCATTTTTTATAATTGTAATTGGACTAGCCATATTGATCCTCCCCTTAAAGCCTTTATTTATGAAGCACTAGTATATCTACACTTAGGATAATTACTACACCCCATGAACGCACCATATTTACCTTTTCTACTAGTTAAGGCATTACCACACTTAGGGCACTGCCCTAGCTTAGTTATAACTTGTTGTGTGTTCTTAGATTCTTTAATCTTCTTTACATGATTCTTCTTAATCTCTCTTTTTACTTTGGAATCCTGATCTTTTATTGATGATAACTTCACTAGTATCTTATTAACATCCCCTTGTGAGATCTTTCTTCCAATCTCATTATGTATGAATCTAGTAATCTGTTTTGGATGCATGATTTTGGCTGAAGTAAATGAAGTTGGATCAAACTTAAATTCAGCTCTCTTCGTAAAGACAACAATATTGTAAAATGCTAAATCAGTTATTTCCATTCCCAAGTATTCTTTCAAAGCTTGAATATGTCCGTAGTTCTGCCAGATGGGATTACTAAACTTTTCTTTTCTCTTATAAATCACCTGTGTCCATTGCTTTTGATTTTCAGAACCAAATATCCAACCCTCATAATTCTTTGTCTCAATTACGAAAATTCCATATTCTGATATAATCACGTGATCAATTTGTGAGGTTCTTCCTGAATTTATTGGGATGTAAAGATCATGAACAGATTTATATACCTCTGGGTTTAGGGTCATTATTTGTTTCCTTACATACGCCTCACCGATGGAACCAATGATTTTACTTTTATTGAGTGTAAAAAGAACAAACAGTACCAATAGCACAATCCCTAAAAATACTTCCAACCGTACTCCTCCTATGACTCTTTATAATTCAACTTTAGTAGTTTAATTGGTAGTTTACAACAATTTATTACAAATTTAGGGAAAAGGAGACATTAAACTATAAGATATTTTTAAAGTGACAGAAAAACAAGGGTACAGTGACTGTTTCTTATATGAATAAGAGACAAAGTCCCTGTCCCTTCTGTCCTCCTTTTCCCACATATTTGTATATAGTGATTACATGGGTAATATGGGTTGTGGTTGTGGTTTTTTAAAAAAATCACAAAAAAAATCACCTATCACATTTATGTGTAGGTGATTCTTATTAAAAATCACAGCGGTGGATTTCAAACTTCCTTTTAGGAGTCGTATAATCCATCCCATTGTTTCTTCTTTGTTATTGTCTATTTAAACGTTCTAGTTCAGTTTCTACATTAAATACTCGCTTATTTAAAACATCAGTTTTATTTTCGAGATTTTTGTTCATTCGATCAAGAATAGCAACAATATCTTGAGGTTGACTTAATTCAATACGGTGAACAGCATTCTTAATGTCTGTTACTTCACTTTTAATTTCTTTAATATCAATCTTTATTTCATTTTGTCCCTGTAATAACTGCTTTAAAAGTTCTTCCATTTTATCAACCTCCTCCATTATCATTTATTATACATTTTTTTTAGACTCATTTGTCCACTTTTTATTAATCTCCTTTTCCGTCTCGATACGAAATTTACATTTTGTTCTTTCACTTCAATTGTTTTGTGGTCAGTATGGAAAATATAGTGTTCATGGGTAGGTTCAGCTAGATGAAGTTTCTTATATTCTTTCCAAGCAGGAGTAGATTCGGGGAAGTGTGATTGATTGGCAATTCATCGAGATATCGAATTGAATTTTTTGAGCCTCGACAAGCACCCATTGCTCTAGATACTATTCACTTACTTGCTACCATTTCACTAGTATCACCTCCAAATTTATATTAGAAGTAGTATATTATCTTTTTATAACAAACTCATTTCTTTGTCACTGTTTTCAGAAAGAATTTCCACTATCCCTCCAAAATAAATGCTTTATTGATATACAAGGTGAGTGTACATTTTTAATTTGGGTTAATTGAGGTTAAATTATGTTTGAAGGTTGATTTTTAAGGGAGCGTGGAACTAATAGGTTTTCGACATGTACGAAGTACTGTTTGAAGGTCTTGAGGGTGGAGTATACCTAACTTACGATTTTACTCAGATCCGTGAATAGAAATAATCTTGGAAGTGCGTACCACTGATGGTTTAAATAATCCAGCTTCTCCCCAATATTCTAACACTACATCGAAATCACTTCTTGGGGATTTACTTGTTATTGGAGCAATACTAACATCAACATCCAACGTTCATCCATTTCCAATGATGAGAACTGGTCGTTGTTTACATTCATTTTTATCTTCGAAGAGTACATTTACCAACCAAACATCCCCCTGCTTCAAAAGGTTACTCATTATAAATATCATCCTCCTCATTATTCCACCAATCAAAGGTTTTCCCCAAAAGGATGGCTTTGTCCTTGGAAATGTATTTCTCAATAATTTTATGAAGTACTTTCTCTCTTTCTATTTCATCCAACATCTCAAGATCTTTAATGATTCTCTCTGAAATAGACATAGGACACCTCCAAGTTTTATTACATTTATTATACGGAAAATACAAGTAAAGTACCAAGGGAGATCAATGTTTTTAGCTTTTTCATTTATTTTGGATGGGGAAGGTAGAGAAAAGTAATGAGTAATCGATATCATTGATTCTTAGAATTATTGGGGTAGGATTAAGCAGAAATAATAGGGACAAGGTCCCTGTCCCCTTGTCCCTATTCACCTTTAATATTTAATTCATAATAAGGCTCTTCCTGATTTGTATCATCAAACCATTTCATACCTTTGTACTCAAACCCAACTTTCTCTAGTATTTTTAGAGAACCTGCATTTTTTGTATCAGCGGATGCGTAAATCAACTTTACAGTAGGATTTTTAATAGCAAAATCAACACATGCTGCTGCAGCCTCTGTTGCGTATCCCTTCCCCCATGAGGCTTTAGAAAAATGGTAAAGCAATTCTACTGACTCAATCGTAGTTCTTACGTTAAATCCAGCTGCACCAATCACCCTACCTGACTCCTTTTCTATAACCGCATACATAGAAAGACCTTTTTCCCGGTGGCAAGCTGCATATCCCGCTAAAACTTTATGTAAGTAATCGTGAGGAATAGCTCCGAGACTATGCTCCATTACTTCCTGATCTCCCCAAAATCCCTTTGCATCTTCTACATCAATTTCTTCAAAAGCCCTTAATAGCAATCGTTCCGTTTCAGCAATCATTTCTATAATACACCCTACTTCCTTTAGTGTTTTACTCTCCATTAAACATTCACTCATGTTATTCTATAGAATAAGATTAAACTCCTTCTACCTGCCCCTTCTGTCTAGTGATTATAAGTGTAAAAGGGGTTGTGGGGATAAAAAAAATCACCTAGCACATAAGTGTGTAGATGATTTTTGACTTTATGGTAGCAGGTGATTATGCTGGTGGGCACCCAGCACAACCGTGTGGCGGATTCTTGAAAATGGAGATTTTTTTAGTTTAAGCTAAGAAGTAAGGATCACGTCTTAGCTCTTTCTTAATGTGCAGGAAAGAAAATCATTTGGATTAAGAAGATCACACCGAATACATATAGAATCGGATGTACTTCTTTCCACTTACCACTAACCACTTTCATGAGCGGATACGTAATAATTCCAATCGCTATTCCAGTTGCAATACTTGAAGTAAGTGGCATCGTTAGGATGATTGCAAATGCAGGAAATGCTTCATCAAATGTTTTCCAATCTATCTTAGAAAGACCTTCCATCATAAAGCAGCCAACAATAATAAGGACGGGTGCTGTGATTGCAGGTAATGCAGAAATGGCTGAAATAGCAGGTGAGAAAAACATCGCAACTAAAAATAGAATCGCAACAATGATAGATGTTAGGCCTGTTCTACCTCCAGCTGCTACCCCTGAAGAAGATTCAATATAAGCGCTAGATGGGCTTGTACCGAATGTTGATCCAACTGTAGTGGCAAGGGCATCAGCCATTAATGCTGATTTCGCTCTTGGGAACTTTCCATTCTTTGTTAAACCCGCTTGTTCGGCAACTCCGATCATGGTCCCTGTTGTATCAAAAATAGTAACTAAAAGGAAAGCAAACACAACAGTATATAAACCTTCTGTAAAAACACCAGCTACATTTAGATCAAGAAACACAGGAGCTGGTGGAAGCGAGACAACTCCATCAAAATTAAGAAGATTTGTTGAAATCCCAAGGACTGCAGTAACAAGCATCCCTATGAACAATGCACTATTTATTTTTCTGGCTAGTAAAATGAGTGTTAAAAACAATCCGAACAAGGAAAGTAAAGTAACAGGCTGATGTAAATCTCCAAACGTAACCATTGTCGATTCACTAGGGACCACAATCCCAGCCATTTTCAACCCTATAAACGCAATAAACAATCCTATGCCAGATGTGATTCCATATTTAAGCGAATTCGGAATCGCTTGAATTAAAGTTTCTCGTAAAGAAGTAAATGTCATGATAATGAACAATAATCCAGCTAAAAAGACAGTACCAAAAACAGTCTGGTAAGATACGCCTTGTGTGGCAACCACACTAGCAAAATAGGCATTCATCCCCATTCCAGGAGCGATAGCAATAGGATATTTAGCGAAAATCCCCATATAAAGCGTTCCAACTACTGCTGCAATAATCGTTGCCATGAATACCTGATCAAACGGAACTCCAGCAGAAGATAAGATTGCAGGATTAACAACAATGATATAAACCATTGTTAAAAAGGTAGTAATACCTGCGACAATTTCAGTTTTAACAGATGATCCACGTTCTGTAAGGTTAAATAACTTTTCCATGATAGCCTCCAATTAATAAAACTTCTAAGAGCACAAAAAGTCCCAACTACAAAAGGGTACAATTAAATACCCATTCGTAGTTAGGACTTTACGGTTCCTTCTAGAGACCCTCAAACCATATTTCTGAGGATATACGAACAATTAGAAATAATTATATTATTTTCATCACCTATAGAATATTAATACAAACAATAACAACATGTCAATAAGTAATCGTTCGTGTTTTTTAAAGAAGAGACTTGTTTGTATACTTTTCTTATGAAGAATAAAATGGTTGAAATAAGCTGATTTCTCACGTTATTCTCTATCATTACACGAGTGGTATTAAATTCAAAAAGAAAAAAATCACCTAGCATATAGGTGATTTTTTCGTAAGAAAGCGGAACTTCAATTTACAAAAGAGCCTTATATTTTAAACTTCTTCACTAAATCCTGTAGATTGTCTGCAATAGTCGCAAGCTTCATGGAGGATGAAGTGATTTCTTCTGACGTACCCGCCATTTGTTGTGCAGCAGCCGAGACACTCTGTGATCCTGCTGCTGATTGGTCTGCAATTTGTGAAACGACCTGAATTGCTTCTTTTACCTGGTCTGTTCCCACAGCCATCTGTTCAATGGCAATAGACACCTCTTCTACCTGCTTCGTTACATCCTGGATTGCATGTTGAATGGATGTGAAGGTTTCACCTGCTGCTCCTACCACTTTAATTCCTTCGTTTACTTCTTCTGACGTTTCCTCCATGGATGCCACTGCTTGATGAGTTTCATCCTGAATAACGGTTAAGAGGTCAGTAATTTGTTTGGAGGATTTAGCAGACTGTTCTGCTAGCTTACGGACCTCACTGGCAACGACAGCAAATCCTTTTCCATGGTCACCCGCTCTTGCTGCTTCGATGGCTGCATTCAATGCTAATAAATTCGTTTGCTCGGCAATTTCTGATATCACTTTCACGATTGAAAAGATTTCGTTGGATCTACTGCCTAATCCTTTAACGACGGTAGACAGTTCATTTACATTTGTAGAAATGTTATTCATTTGAGTGATAGAGGAATCAATAGATTTTCTTCCCTCCGACGATTGATGATTTGTATGAACAGCCTTTGATACAACAGATTTTGTTTGGATCGAGATCTGGCTAACTCCAGCGGTCATTTCATTCATAATCTTAAAGGTTTGATCCGTATTTCGTGCTTGTTCCTCTGCACCTGATGACAATTCTTGAATTGTCTTCGAGACATCATTAATCGTGAAGCCACTCTCCTTCGCACTCGCTGCCAGTACTTCCGAAGAAGCAGCCACCTGTTCAGATGTGGTATGCACACGTTGGATAATCTCTCGTAATCCATAGACCATTTGATTGAAAGAAGTGGTTAACTGACCTACTTCATCCTGATAGAGGTGAGTGCCTTTAACGGTAAAGTCACCCTCCTCCGCTTTTTTCATTAAGTACTGAAGTTCTTTGATCGGTTTTGTAATCATGTGTGCTAGGATCGCACCTGTTAAAATACAGAAAATAATAGAACCAAGTATAATGATAACCAGAAAAACCGTAGCATTCTTAATTTTCACTTGGTTTTCCTGTGCTAATTCCTCTGCAGCACGTTCATTAGTGGTCTTTAATTCAGATAAAACAGCTTCTGCATCCTTCCTTACACTTTTCGCCTCAGTAACATAAAGTTTATAAGCGATATCCTTATTTCCATTAGTCGCTAAATCAATTACCTTTTGACGGATTTCTCCTAAAAAAGCATAACTCATTTCCAAGGTCTCTATGTTCTTTTCCTCTGCAGGAAGTAGGGAAAGCTGCTTATATTGAGCAATTAACGTTTCATTTTCTTTTATTTTATTGGTAATACTCTCTTGAAATTCTGTATCCTGGTCTGCATCCTTTGAAATGATCAGCTCTAAAATGTAAGAATCAAGATCACTGTTGTTTGTGTTCAGCTGTCCTAACCACATGACTGGTAATAAACGCTCTTCATACATTTCCTCAGACTTATTAGCCATCTCTTTCATATGAGAATATCCTGTAAATCCAACCACTAGTAAGGCCACAGTGGATATAGCCAATAACAGAATTAATTTGGCACCAATCCTCAAATTCTTAAACACTTTCATCCTACTGACCTCCAAATTAATTTAATGCAGTTTATAATGTATTTGTTATAAATGCTAGTTTTTCTATAAATCTAGTTTAACCAATGTCTTACTAAATAGGTAGTATAATTTTCCTATGCAGAATTCGAGGGACCTTGTCCCTGACTCTAGTTTATTTGTCGTTGATTTAATTGAAAAAATATGGAAATAAACTATAATCGTAAAGAGGTGACGTTCGTGAAAATGATTAAAATGATAGTTGGCTTTATTGTAAGTGTATTCTTAGGACTTTTGTTTATGGGAGGTCTAGATATAGAAGATATTAAATTTAGTAGAAATATAAGGAAGTTAAAAAAGGAAAGTTGGTTCAAGGAGCTTAGTGATAACGGTATATACTATGAAAAGATATATCAAAATCCAAAAGTTAGGGAATATTTATGTCAAGAACATATCGTTGAAAAAGTGATAAATAACGAACAAGAAAGAACTTATTTAATTTCTTTACTAAAATAATAAAGTAAAACCACTTGAAGTTAACCTCCAAGTGGTTTCGGTCCATAACAGCTATCAAATACTCTCCATAATAACGGGTTTCCCAGTCATTGCTGAGTGCCCGGTTGCAGTCGTCACTTGGTGAGTTTTCACAGCATCTTGGTATGTTGATAGGATGCTAGAGGGATCCCCTGTTCTTACGGCATCTAGAAATATCTTGTTTTCAACTACATAAGGATCTAACTCATCGGAATATCTCTTTATAGAACCTTCCCTAACATCTCTTGCTTCATCAATGCTGACTTCTAGTACACCTTGATTTGTGTAAAGTTCTAGTCCAACCTTATATGATTTAGGAAGAATACATGTATTCAAAATAGTGGCAATGATCCCATTGTGCAACGTTAAGGTCACACTCCCTACATCTGAAACCGTTGAACCACTAACCTTCTCATGCATCATACTCCTATTAAAGGCAGCATACACTTCTTTGATTTCTCCACAAAGATAGCGTAACAGGTCAACAATATGTGTTGTCTGTTCAACAAATTGTCCTCCAGACTTATTTACATCTCTCCACCAAGGAACCATTGGCATCGTATCCATCCAATAACCAAGTGCCATGCCTACTTTACGTTCCTGAAGGATTGACCGTATTTTTTGAGTCGTGTCTCTATAGCGCCATTGGTAACCAACCGAAGTAATTAGTCCTAGTTCTTCGACCCTTTTTGCAATCTCATATGGTTCTTCACGAACTCCAAGCGGCTTCTCTACAAAAAAGGGAATATTTCTTTCTAGCAACACATTTTCAAAAGCGCCATGCGCCATAGGAGGTACACAGATGTAAACAGCATCTAGCTTTTGCTGATCTAACATCTCTTCCACATGTATGTAACCTTTGGCATTGGACCATTTCCTTGCTTCCTTTTCTGCCTTTTCAATACTTGACCCCAAAAATGCAGTTACATCCACTCCGGAAATTTTACTAAGAATACTAGAATGCTTTTCGGCAAAAAAACCAGTTCCAATCAATCCAATTTTCATAGCAGTGTTCCTCCTTTTCATTTATCCTCGATTAAAAGCAACAGGGACCTTGTCCGACTTATAAACAAACAGAAGAGACAGCATCCCCTGCCCCTTCCGTTTCCTTCTAATTTCTTAATTTATCTATTTCATCTTTGGTTAAACCAGTTGCCTCGATAATGGCTTCCAAGCCGACATTAAGCTGTAATAACTTTACCGCAATTTCAATCTTTTGTTCTCTTCTTCCTTCAGCTCTACCTACTTCTCTTCCTTCTTGTATACCTAATTCTCTTCCCTCTTTTTTCGCTTTTTCTCTTGCCTCATTTAACAGGTACTGACCTAGGACTATATCTTCGATTGATAATCCCACGACTGAACCCTCCCTTTCAATAACTGGTTTCATTTCTTGAATCAAGGCAGCTTCTTCCTCAAATGGCATGGTGAGAATCTTATCTATGAATAGTAGTAACTTACGAATGTTTTCTCTTGTCATACTTTCTTCCTTCATTTTATCTTGAAAAAGAATCGTCATCAAATATCGTTTAAAATAATAGGTTAAATTCTTTTCCTTCTTACTCTTTATGGCGTATAATCCTGCTAAAACAACTAATGCAAATGGGTTATGTGATTGTAAAAGTGTGGTCTCTGTTTGAGAGGCAATACGGTAGGTTTTATAACTGTAAGTTACTTTTGTTTCGAGGAATTCATAGGAATACTGGTCTTTGTTATAAGAGGCTCTCTCGTCTGTGAACAGCGCCATAGCATAAACGGGCTTTTCATAAAAATCCATAACACGATAGAAAGATTGAAACATTCGTTTCGGAAACTCTTTTTTGTAATCACCCTGCACCTCAATATGAACATAAACCCATTGCTCATTTCCGTTCTTTAATCGAAGCTTGACTAACTTGTCTGAGGTTCGTTTGTTACTAGAAGATTCAGGAAGAATGGTTAGAAGTTCTTGTTCGAGAAACTCTGGTTGAACTGAGAAGTCTACCCTTTCGTATAAATCTGGAGAGAAGAACAGAAGGAATTCTTCAAATAGTGACGTAACGACATCCTTCCACAGATAGTCGTAATCTGGATTATTCAATTCATCAACACCTTTCTTTTTGCTTCCTCCATATTTTCAATTTAGAGGTATATGAATTCCTGCTCAACATAATAAAAATGCCAGGTATTCATTGAACATTAGAACCTGGCATTCATCCTGTCCCATCAGCAGCAATAATCATAAGGATGAAGAGGAAACTGAGCTGGTAATATCCATTTTGGCTGATACAAAGGATTCTTCCAATGCCATGCTCCTAATACAGCGGCACATGCATCAATGGAATGGCTCTCTTCTTCAATTTCGATAGGAATATGTGTAAGCTTTTGCTCATTAAGCCAAGCTCGAATGAAACCTCTAGCTGACTGGTCTTGCTTATATTTCAAGGCATATTCTAAATCTTTTTTAGGTAGCCTCGAGCCTATAACGGCCCCTGGATGAACTTCAACTATAGAAATGGGAAATTTGCTTTTTATCCCCTCTATCTCTCTACTAAGCTTAATCCCTCTTAAGGTTAAATACACCATTCGATTCAGGGTAGGCGGCATGATGGAGCCGGATCTCATCCCTAATGACACAATAAACTTTCTTAACTCACGGTCACCTTGCCGATCTCCTCCCCCGTCCTCATAGGATAAAGGTGCATCCATTCCGATCACGACCTCATCCAGTTGACTTTGCTCATAAATCTCCGTTAATATGTCCTGATCACTTATATTACTTTTCCATTTTATAAATTGTAGGGTATGTTCCCTTTCTTCAAAAACGGTAAGAACGGTATCCTTATGATTACTCGGCCCTGATAAATCAATCCCGATTACTCTCATACATACCCTCACTTTCTTTGTTATGGTACAAGTGGTGCAATCAGACTTATACCTACTATATAGCAAGGGACAATCTTGTCCCCTCTTACCATTATAATGAAACATATTTATAAATTGAACGAAAGTGACAGGCACTTTATTATAAGTCTTGAATCAAGATTCCAGGCGCTAGTTTTTGTTTTCATGGGCTTCTACCATGCATGTTATTTACAATAATGGTTAGATTATATCCTATCACCATTTGTGAAGGAGGAATTGTAATGGAAGACACTAATAAATTCGTTGATGAGCTACATGAGAAGCAAGCAAAGGATGAGCAAAATAGAAAGCGTCAAGGGAAAGGCCATCCGGAACAAAAACTACCAAATAAACAACATTAATCCCGAAATCGAATATAATACTTTAGTTAGTTGAAACCTATATGAAAGAATAACGCACGTAGGTTTATACGAGAAAAGGCTGTCTCCAGGTAGAGACAGCCTTTTTATCATGACTAAAGAATCAATCAGACCTTAATCTTCCGCCCCTTCCAACTCACAGAATGAAACACATTCACCCTAATAAAGGAGTACAGATAAATCCCTACGAAAAACATAAACAAGATCGGATATAAAGGAAAAACCGCCCATCTGAAATTACCGACCCTGCTGGCAAACCATGCCGTTTGAATCGTATACAGGATATACAAGATTCCACTGAATATCATTGCGGTAGTGTTCCATTCGATGATAGAAGAGATCAATGCTCCCGCTGCGATAAAGCTGCCGGAAATCCAGAAGATGACCATCAGCATGACAAGGGGATGAGTGGACTTGGAACCGATGGCAAAACTTTTGCACCAGCCCTCGACCAGGCTTCCCACTCCTTCTGGGTACATGCGCAAAGACATAATTCCTTTGCCTCCCAGGCAGCGAACCGGGAGATTTTGTTCAAGAAAGGCCTCTCCCAGTTCCAAGTCATCCATGATGGCTCCCTCGATTTTTTTATGCCCACCAGATAAAAAGTAATCGTCTCGATTACATAGAATGCATGGGCCGAACGAACCGGCGGTTTTAAACCGCGAACCCCAAATCGTAAATAGATTCATCCCTACCACGACGATAATGTTAAATACAACGGAGATGTGTTCATACAAGCGCTCAACTGTATGAAATGGCTGTAAGGCTGTGATGCCTCTGGCTCCCTTTCCCTGATAGAAATGCAGCAGTTTAGTTAAACCATCCACACTGGTGAATTTAGTATCTGCATCTAAAAATAATAACCAGCTTCCTTTGGCCTGTTCGGCACCAAGCCAGCAGGCTGATGATTTTCCTGCACCTGTATTCTGCAGAACCTTTGCACCGTAGCTTTTTGCAACAGCAGCAGTATTGTCAGATGAATCGTCATCCACAACCAGAATTTCAAATTGGCTGAAACGTTGCTCCTGTAATGATTGCAATAACGGTGAGATCCTGCCTTCTTCATTCCTAGCTGGAATAATGATCGACAGAAACGGAAGACTTTCCTTAGGCCTGGAGGAGAAACCGGGAACCGGCAAAGACCAGAACATGATCATGCCAATCATCACTGCCACAAATCCAATAACAAGATTAATTACATCTAAAACTGTCATAAAACCTGCCTCCTTCCCCTCTGTGTTAACACAGCTTTTATGATCTTATGTTGCTGAATAATCAAACAGATTGCCAGTATCGTCTTGTATTAGTTCCTGTGCGGTGATTCTGGCGGATAACAGCACGATTGGAACACCAGCGCCAGGATGTGTACTGCTTCCGGTAAAGTACAAGTTTTCACAATGGCTGGCCTTGCTTTGCGGACGATAGTGGTTACTTTGTTTCAGGATTGGCTGCAAGCCAAACGTCGCGCCATTATAGGCATTGAATTTCGAGCTAAAATCGAGTGGTGTTGTATGCGTTTCGGTGACAATTTCATCTTCAATGTTTTCAAAACCACGGATTTTCTTTAATTCATTTAAAATGTAACTGCGATAATACGAAATGGTTTCTTCGTTCCATTCATAGTTTGCTGTCGCTATATCTGATACAGGCATCAGGATATACAATCCATCTTTTCCTTCAGGTGCAAGGGAAGGATCCATTTTTGAAGCGATATATACATAAAAGGAGGCATTCGTTAGCTTCTTCCCATCAAAAATATCTTTGAGATTCTGATCAAGGTCTTCGTTGAAAATAAAATTATGTACATGGTCAATTTCTTCATATTTACGGTCCATACCGAGATATAAAAGGAAACATGAACAAGAGTATTTCAGGCTATCTACCTTCTTATCGGTATATTTTCCTTTGGCTGCCTTGTCTTTTACTAAATGCTTTATTGCATATGGGAAGTCTGCATTACACACCACATAATCCGAAGAGACTTTTTGTCCATCCACAACAATCCCTTCCGCCTGGCGATTGTGAATGGAGATCTCCTGGACATCCCTTCCATAGTGAATGGTTCCTCCAAGTTCCTTAAAGAGCCGCTCCATGGCCAACGCCATCGTATACATACCGCCTTTTATAAACCATACTCCATATAGAAATTGAATCATCGGAATCATGGTGTAAAAAGAAGGACTGTTAAGAGGCGAAATACCTATGTATAACGTTTGAAAACTAATCAGCTGTTTCAGCCGTTCATTCTTAATATATTTTCCTACAAACGAATCTGCTGTGTCGTAAGGTTTCAGTTTCATTGCTTTCTTCAACATTGCGAGGTTATAAAAATCAGATCTTTTGCGGAAAGGTCTTTGAAGAATGTGATGCTTTGCAATGATAAAGCGTTTGTATATTTCATGCATATATTGAAAAAAACCTGCCGTATCCTCTTCGCTGATTGATTCAATCGTCTTTGTCAATTTGGTAAGGTCAGAGGAGATATCAAAAGGCTTGTCGGGAATATCACTGAAATAAGCCCGGTAAATCGGGTCCAATTTTTCCATTGGAATGTAATCATCCGGGTTGCGGCCGCATAGTTCAAATAGCTCCCGATATATTTCCGGCATCATTACAATGCTTGGCCCCAAATCAAATTTGTATCCCCCGTCTAGTTCAATCCGATTCATTTTGCCACCAGGTGTTAACCCTTTTTCATAGATCTCCACCTGATAACCAGCGTGCTGTAGCCTTATGGCACTGGCAAGGCCCGCTACACCCGCTCCAACGACAATCACCTTCTTACTCATGTAAAGTCCCTCATTTCCAAAGGCTCTTTTCTAAAAGATTGTTGCATTCCCTCGATTTTAGCTATTAACTTAAGTGGTTCTACTTGTTTACGTACTGAACAGAAAAGAGCGACTCTCTTCATGTATAGTAGAATCTTAAAACTACAGGGAGAATCCGGATTTTGGGATTCTTATAAAAACAACCATTTATACAAAAACAGCCTTTTCAAATATTCTGCTACAATTCTTACCAAGTCTGAGGTAATGGCCGCATGCAAGTAAATACATCTATAACATTGATCTTATGTACAGGAAGGGAAACCAGCTTGGTGTCACCCTTATATACGCACAATTGTGTTCAATCACCTATTACAGCAGCCACTTTCTTAATACTTTCAATGCTTTCATGTTTCGGTCGGAATACGGTGGGAATTTACCTTGAAAACGCAGGTAATGATAGGTTTGGTACTCTGTTTTTTCATAACTAAAAGCTAGAAAACCAGCTTTTCCGTGATAAGCACCGTATCCGCTGCTTCCAACCCCTCCAAATGCGATATGGGGACTCGCGGCATGATGGATCACTTGGTTGACGCTGATGGTTGGTGAACGCATATGTTCCTTGAACCGTTGAATATGATTCTTGTTTTTACTGAATATATACCCCGTCAGTGAATCACGCTGAAGTGTGCCACTGGATAACAACGTTTTTAAGTCTGTATAAGGAATGACAGGAAGAACCGGACCGAAAATTTCCTCCTGCAGAATTGAACTATCGGGTTTGATATCCGTTACCACGGTCGGAGCGATGAACCGATCATTTTGATCATGCGTACCTCCATGCCGGACAATCCCCTGTCCGATCAACTCAACCATCTTTTGAAAATGGGCATCAGTACAGATTCGACCATAATCCCCGCTCTCCTCTGGCCGATCTCCATAGAAAGCCGAAACCGAAGCTGAAATCTCATCCAGCGTTTTCTCATAAATGGATTCATGGACAAAAAGGGTATCCGGTGCAATACAGGTTTGTCCCGCATTAAGGAATTTACCCCAGACGATTTCCCTAATGGCAGTTTTGGAATAACCTGTTTCATCCATGATACATGGGTTTTTCCCACCGAGTTCGAGTATCACCGGTGTGAGCTGTTTAGCTGCCTGTTCTGCCACAGCTTTCCCAGTCTTCGTGCTGCCTGTAAAAAAGATTAGGTCAAAAGGGGCTGAAGTTAACTCACTCGCGGTTTGTGCATCTCCCGTCACAACGTGTAATTGTTCGGGAGGAAATGTCTGATTGATGATTTCTTTTAACAGTTCCGCCGTTGCCGGTGCATGTTCAGATGGCTTGATCACGCAGCGGTTTCCCGAGGCAATTGCACCAATGGTAGGCATCAAGGTCAGCTGAACTGGATAATTCCAAGAACCGATGATGAGTACACTGCCATATGGATGCCTCATTCTTTTGATAGCTTCCACATATCCTAGTTTAAGATGCTGGGACCGGACAGGCCGATCCCATTTTGCTAGATGCTTGCATACATACTCGATTTCATTTAATAGAACGGCGATTTCAGATGAAAAGGATTCGAATACCGGTTTTCCCAAATCTGAATGAAGGGCTGTGGTCAAGGCCGCTTCGTGCTCCAAAATAATGGATTTCAGCTTTAACAGCTGTTTTTTACGTGCTTCAAGTGAAGGCCTTCCCGTGGAAAACAGTTCTTCCTTCTGCCTTTCCGGTAGTGTCTTCAGAAAATCATTGTCATGCATGTAATGAATCCCTCTGAACGATTTTCTCACTTACGAGCTGGCCGCTTAAGGTGACCATCGGCATTCCGCCGCCCGGGTTTACGGTTCCACCGACAAAATATAGATTGTCATAGCGTTCACTTTGTTTCGGATGCTTGAATCCTTTATTTTTATTACGGTCTGACACTGTTCCATAGATGGCACCTCGGTCGGAGCCATACATCCTTCTTATATCCTCCGGTGTCCATAAATCCTTTGTCACGATATTCTCCCGTAAATCGTGTAATCCCATTTTTTCTAATTTGATGAGGACCCGCTCAGCGAATTGTTCATAGTCCTGCTGCGTGAACGGTTTCTCGTCCCGAATATATGGAATATGTGGCAGTACTTTTATGTTTTCATGTCCTTCTGGAGCCTGCGCTGGATCTGTTTTATTAACGTTGACCAAATAAATAACTGGATCTTCCGGCAGTTCATGACGATGGAAGATAGATTGCATTTGCTGCTTCATATTTTCTGCGAAAAAGAAATTATGATGGCGCAGCTGTGGATAGCTCTTTTTCACGCCCAAATGCATGACGAGACCAGAGCTAGCTGGTTCGAATTTCTTCTTTAATTTGTTCACATAACGGCTGTCTTCCTCCAGTAATCGTTCGTAAACCGGGATCACTTCCATATTAGAAACAAAGTAATCTGCTGTTAGCTTTGTTCCGTCTTCCAAGACAGCTCCTGTAATTTCGCCGTTCTTTTTTTCAAGCTTAATAATTGTCTTGCCCAGGTGGAACTGGACACCCACTTCGTTAGCAAGCTTCACCAAGCCGTCCGCCAGTTTATTCAAACCGCCGGGTACATACCATACACCTTGATCATGCTGCATGTAGATCATCATGTTCAAGACGGCAGGTGCATCGTAAGGGGACGAACCCACGTACTTGATAAAGTACGAAAGCATATCACGGAACTGGTCATTACTGATCCGTCTATCAATCGCTCCATGAACGGTAGAAAACAGATCAAAGTTCTTTATAGCAGAGAACAGGCCCGTATGTTTCATGATTTCTCTCGTTCGATCAACGCCATGCTGAAAATAGGTTTTATCCGTCATATCATAAATTCTTTTCGAATAATTAAGTAGATCCTGATATTCACTCATATCCTTTTCACTCAGGGATGGGTTCTTTTCTTGCATCTCCTTCAGATCTTCATATAAGTCTATGATATTTCCATCCGGGAAAAAGGAGCGCCATTGGTGATCTAACTTTTCAATCTGGACATAGTCCTTCATGGATTTCCCACTTGCAGCAAACAATTTTTCAAAAATTTGAGGCATCGTGAGGATGGATGGGCCCAAATCAAAACCGAAACCATCCTGATCTAGTCGGTTCAGCTTTCCTCCAATATGATCATTTTTTTCATATAAAGAGACATCGTATCCGGCCTGCGCAAGTGAAATCGCAGCCGACAGTCCACCAAGTCCTCCACCAATCACTAGTACGTTTTTATTTTTCATCTGTTAATATTTCCCCTTCCTCAAATAAAGTTGCTGTTCACTGCAGTATTGATTTGGACCATTTTTTCTTTAGTAAAATCGTTCAGTTTGGTTATGCCATTGTTCCTTACAACGTTAAGTATGCCTCTGTAAATAGGAGCAGACTGATTGAGGAGGTACTTCAACTTCCATTGGATTCTGCCACTTCTCTGATTTTCGATGCGACTAGTTTCCACGCCTCTTCTGCTCTTTCTTTTGGGCCTAGATGGGTAAAAGCATGTTTACAGTCTCTGAAGATCTCTTCTTGAACGTTTACCCCAGCTGCTTTTAATTTTTGAGAATAACTTTCGGCTTCCGGCCTGAATGCATCGTGCTCCGCTATGAGAATAAGGGCAGAAGCTAAGGTGCCACTCACCTCAGCACGAACAGGGGAAGCGAGAGGATGCTCCGCTTGTCCATTGTCAGGTACGTAGCACATGTTCAAAAAATGTGCGACTTGAGGATATCGGGCACGCCACTTATCCGGTTCGGGTTTATTGGCATGAGGAGTAGCGAAATCCAGCATCGGGCAGGACAGCACTTGGAGCAGTGGCTGACTTTCCCCTTTCTCTTCTAAGAAGAGACAGAGGGCTGCTGCTATATTTGCCCCTGAACTCTGTCCGCCAACCATCATTTTTTCCGCATTAATATTCAACTCATCGGCTCTTCTCTTGATCCATTGCAGAATGTCATAACCCTGTTCAATCGGCTTGGGAAAAGGGTACTCTGGTGCTTTCGCATAATCGACATTAACCACTACACATTCTGCCTGATTGGCCAGGTAGCGGCAATAAGGATCATCCATCTCTTTTTCATGCATGATGAACGCTCCACCATGAAAATTAATATAGACAGGTAAATTTTTTTGTTGTGCTTCCAAGGGATAGTACAATGAAATATTAGTAGGTTGAACAGATGTTTCAACTACCACATCTTTTTTCATTTTCACTTGCTGAAAAGGAAGCATAGGTGTCTTTTTTGCTTCATTAGGAAGGAGACGCAGTAATTTTGCAATCATAACAGTGAACATAAGTGTAACCTCACTTTTTTAACATTTTAACTAGATTCAAACATATGTATACTCCTACAATCACTGCTAGTATCCAGGAAGCAAAAATGGTAATGGTGGCACTCCCATTGTTTTTGATAGATTATATGATTTGTCACCCCAAAAAATCATTTGATTTCTAACATATGATTCAAAGATTGAGAAAGGTGAATAAACTCTAGCTTCCTTTTACTTTTTGACATATATTCTATTGCCCCAGGTCCCCCTAGGTAGAAATCAGTTTTTTCGCAGGTTCCTGCGAATTGGTCTAATTTGAACAGGGCATCAGGATCCTGTTCGAACGGGGTCGTGGTGGTTGCTGATAGGACGACACGATCTGGAAGGAGCTTTTGAACCGTGTTTTCAATAGAGCCTTGGGCGGGCGTTGCTCCGATTAACACGGTTTTCCATCCCTTTACCATTGCCTGCAAAAGAATGAGCATGACCGGAATTTCGTGCTTTTCGTGTGGAAGACATGCCCCTAGTAAGGTTGGTGCTTCTTTTCGAACAATAAAATTTCTACGAAGTTCAATCAGAAAATCTCTCAACGTCATACTCGCGATGGCTTCCTGATACTCCTCCCATTCTCCTGTTTCCCACCTGTTTCCCATCTCAAGTAAAAAAGGAAAGGCAACTGAATGGATAAAATACTCTAGTCCTTTCTCATGATAAGCCTGTTGAAAAATATAGTTCATCCCGGCTTCATGACAACCCGTGCCTTCCTTTATTAGTTCGATTACATAATCATTAGTCGCTTGAGGTTGTGACTTCGTTTGTCCAGCAGGAATTACCGGTGTTGGTTCTGGTTTAGGTTCAATTTTGTCAATCAGTAAGACAGCCTGCTTCACCGAGTACCCTTGTTCTGTTAACCCTTTTACAGAAAGGATTTTGTTTACATCAGCTTCTGTGTAGACTCTGTATCCATTTTCAAGTCGCTCAGGAATGACAATTTGATACCGTTCCTCCCATTTCCGAATGACGAGCTTGGACAAACCTGTTATTTCAGAAACTTGCTGAATGAAATGTAAAGGTTTTTCTATATTCATGGTTAAACATACCTTTCTTTAGAGCATGGGAAAGACTAGACATACTTTAACCATCCCTTTCGTTGCACCGGACATTGATCTCAAGCTTTTCTTCGGATAGGTTTCTTACCACTAGGATCCCACTCGCTTTATGGATGAAGTGTTCTTCAACTCGTTTAGGGAAGCAGCCCCAATGCTAAACATGGCAGCCTTTAATTCGTACTCTGTTTGAGTAAAACGGTCGATTAATGCCTTTTCCGACGTTACCGCTTCTGCAAGAATGGATCTGCCAAAGCCAGCAAGATCGGCACCTAGCGCAATCGCCTTTGCTGCTTCTACTCCATTGTTTAGCCCGCCACTAGCAATGAGCGTTCCGGTACTTTCATTTTGTTTTATATCAAGAAGGCACTCTGACGTTGGAATCCCTAAGCCACTAATTGCTTCAGCCACTGCTCGTTTTAACGGATCAGTGGAGCGAAGTTTTTCGACCTGACTCCAGTTCGTTCCGCCTGCACCAGCCACATCTATGAATGTTATGCCTATATCAAATAGTCGCCCGGCCAACTTGCCATTAATTCCCCATCCTACCTCTTTCACACCGATTGGAAGGTGAAAGGATTGACATAGCTCTTCTATTTTTTGAAATAACCCACGGAAGTTTGTATTTCCTTCAGGCTGAATGAGTTCCTGTAGACTATTTAAATGTAGAACTAAGGCATCAGCTTCTACTAAATCTACAATTTTTTTGCATTCGTCAACGCCGAAGCCATAATTAAGCTGCACAGCCCCCACATTCGCAATAATCGGAATGCTCGGTGCATATTTTCGTACTTGAAAGGTATAGGCTCTTTCAGGATCTTCGACGGCAGCTCTTCCTGATCCTACAGCGAATGACCACCCTTTTTCTTCTGCTGCGATGGCAAGGTTCTGGTTAATGGTCATCGCCTTTTCAGTTCCTCCGGTCATTGAGCTAATGAGAAATGGAGTCGCCACTTTCTTTTCAAGAAAAGAAGTCTCCACGTTAATGTCTGTAAAATCTACTTCGGGAAGAGCTTGGTGGATAAATGAAAACTGCTCGAAGCCTGTTGTGATTCCTCTTCCGTTCACATCGTCATTCAGACAAATTTGAATATGATCTGCTTTTCTCTTGTTTACATCATCACGTTGATTCAATGATCTCCCTCCTTTTCACGTTGTTATGAATTTTGGCCTTTTACATGATTAAGCTTCAATCGATTGGTCAACACCCTCTAAAGCACTTTGGAGGGTCGTTACGTAGATTGCCTTTTTCTTTTTATCACTGACAACAGCTCGTTTTGTATAAACTTGATATTCATTCATTTTGACCGCTTCCATAATAGCAGCATAATAGTTGGATGCCAGTTTAATTGAAAACGCACTTTCAGTTGGATAGGATTCAATGTCTGATAATCCTTCTTCAAACCAACTCCATGCAAGGTCCATCAGTCCATTGATCATTTTTTTAAACGTAAAATTTACGGTCATCTCTTCAAATTCAGTATGGGTATATTGATACGTAGCCAACCATTCATCTGGAATATATCGGCGGTTTCTATTTAAATCCTCCCCAACATCCCTAATAATGTTGACAATTTGCATCGCTTTACCGAGCTGAATTCCTGCCTGTTGCACGTCTAGTGTCGGTGAATCATGAAGAACCGGTAGAAGCATTTCGCCAACAGAGCCCGCTACTTTTTCACAATACACTTCTAATTGATCCATTGATTGGTAGTGTGTGAGCGATAAGTCCATTCGTTGACCTGACATTTGCTTTAAAAAGGGTTCTTTACTAATTGGAAAGTTGTCAAACAGCCATCTTAGAGAAGGCCAAATAAAGTGTCCTTCTGCTTGATCAAGATGTTGAAAATGATACTCTAGCTCCTCAAGTGTAAAGGGTGAATGTTCTGGTTCGTCCACAGAGTCATCTATTAATCTACAAAATGCGTAAATGACATACACGGCTTCTTTTCTTGGGGAAGGTAGAAAACGAAAAGCCTCGTAAAAACTAGCAGAGCCTTTCTTCATCATTTTTTCACATTCTAGAATCAGTTTAGAATCAATCATGCTCCCAGCTCCTTTTTAATTAATTCGCTTAAAATACGTGCCCCTTGAAGAACAATCGGCACCCCACCTCCTGGATGAACAGAGGCACCCACACTATACAGGCGTTCAATGTTGTATGGAGACAGTTGAGGTCTGAATCCTCCTGACTGAAACAGAGTCGGAGCAATTCCAAAGCTTCCGCCTTGAAAGAGACCGTCCTTTATAGCATCTTTTGGTGTACGAATCTCCATCCAACTGATTGATTCTCGTAAACCGGTAAAATGTCTCTGTTCTGCTTTTTCAAGAACCTTCTCAACAAGAGCTGGTGCTTCTTTTTCCCAATCAATCTCATCACCAGAAGGTACCGGAATGAGAACGTAAAGAACACTTTCTCCTGGAGGTGCTGCCTCTTCATCTAAGGCGATTGGATTAAAGATGTAAAAGGAAGGATCCTCAGGTAGTTGTTTTGTTTTGAACACTTGGTTCATATTCTTTTCAAAGTGTTCGGGCAAGTAAAATTGGTGAGCTTTCATTTCTGGAAAGCGCTTCTCCACTCCTAGATAAACGAGCACACAGCCTGATGAAGCCTTATAGCGTTTCTTCCGTTCACTTGTGTTGATCATCGGATATAAATTTGGGAAATCACCATTAAAAACGACTGCGTCAAAACGGTAATCTTTGTTGTTCACGACTAATCCTTTGCACACCTTCTGTTCAATTTGAAGGTGCTCTACCTTTGCTTCGGTATGAATCTTGATTCCCATTCGTTTACAGGCTTTCTCTAAAACTGGTATTAGACTGTAATAGCCACCCTTTAGATACCAGATTCCAAAAGCATGCTCACTATAGGCGACCAATCCATACAATCCTGGTACCTCTAATGGAGAACCGCCAATGTATAGAGATTGTAAGGAATATGCCTCTTGAAGCTTTGAATGTGAGAAATAGGAAGCATTAAAGCTCTTCAAGTCTTTATAAGCCTTTGAATCTGCTAAAAGTTTCATATTCTCGAGTGTTAGAAAATCTCGTTTTCTTTTAAAGCTCTTGCTTAGAAAGGCTTTCATCCCTAGACGATACACTTTTGACATGTCAGATAGATAACGAAGAAAGTCATCTGACTCGCCTGGGAACAGTCTTTCTATTTCGGCTAGCTGGGTAGGTAAATCTCGGTACTTCGTATAAGAGGTTCCATCATTAAAATGAATATCGTAAAGTGGGTCGCACGGAATGAGCTCCAATTCTTCTTCTGGTATCCCAGCTTCCTGAAGGATTTCCTTCAATAAATCTGGTAAAAGAACAATGGTGGGTCCTTGGTCAATTCGGTACCGGTCATTTCCTTGAGATGTTAATCTACCTCCTAAAAAAGCCTCTTTCTCAAATATGGTGACAGAGTTTCCTTGCTTTGCTAGTAACAGCGCCGTTACAAGTCCACCCACTCCTGCTCCTACAATTCCTATTTCCATAATGGCGTCTCCTCTTTTAGTAACGCTTCATCTTGTCTAAAGTAGACTTCTTTCTTTCCATATTGCTTGTTTATCAGATTTGCGCTAATTCTGGCTGATTCAAAAATTGTCGGCAGACCACTTCCTGGATGGGTCCCTCCTCCAACTAGATAACAATGACCAACATCTTCAAATTGATTATGTGGGCGGAAATACATCATTTGATCAAGGCTATGCGCCAAATTAAACGTTGCTCCCTTGTATACATAGACTTCGTTTTGCCATTCAAGAGGAGAGATTATTTTCTCCACTTCAATATGAGAACGAATGTCTTGTAGTTCTGGCTCTTTCTCTAAGATTGCTAGCATTTGCTCTCGTACCTTCTCTTTTTCAACGTTCCAATCAATGTCCGCTGTTAAGTTCGGAACCGGCATTAATACGTATAGAGCGGATTTCCCTTCTGGAGCTAAAGTTGGATCAAGTTTAGATGGATTGTGAACATAAATGGACGGATTATCCGATAATTTCATCGTTTTCGTCATTTCTTCCACATTCTTCTTATAATCATCCGCAAAAAGAATCATGTGGTGTGGAAGATTTAGCGGTTTGCTCACACCTAAGTACAGCATAAATGTCGAACAGGATAGCTTTTTCTTTTCAAGATTTTCTTTTCGATATTTCTTCAAATCTGCTTGATCGAAAAGGTTTGTAACTGCATGGCCAAAATCAGCATTTATGATGACGTCATCACTCATCACGGTTTCTCCATTTTCTAACTTTACTCCTACCGCTTTTCCTCTTTCAACCAGCACTCTTTGTACACCGGTCCCCGTATGAATCTTCCCTCCATATTCTTCGATTACGGAAGCCATTGCCTTACACAGCTGATTGACTCCACCAATTGGATGGAAAAGCCCGTACCGGTGCTCTAGATAGGAAAGAATCGTAAAGGTGCCTGGACATTCCCACGGGGACATCCCCAAATATTTGGCTTGAAAGGAAAACGCCCATTTAAGTCGTTCGTCTTTAAAGTATGTAGATAAACGGTTATACACGGTATCAAGCGCATTTAACTTAGGTAACGCTCTAACCATATTACCTGTGATAAAATCGGTCAGCTTCGTAAAGGGCTGCTGAAGCAATGGGGTGACGCGGTCAAACTTCTCCCCTTCTATCTTCATAAATTGCTCATAACCAGAGAAGCTACCTGGGAACTTTTCTTCCATTTCTGCTAGCATCTTTTCCTTATTTCTCGATGGAGAAAAGGTCAGATCCCCAAATTTCAATGTATATAACGGATCAATCTCCTGTAGTTCCATATAATCCTGCAAACGACGTCCACTCATCTGAAATAATTCCTCAAGGATGGAAGGCATCATAAAGAACGTGGGACCTACATCAAAGCTATAATCACCAAGCGTAAGTTTTGACGTCCTGCCGCCGATGACTGGTTGCTTTTCATACACATTCACCTCATAGCCCTGTGCAGAAAGAAGCATAGAAACAGCTAGCCCACCAGGACCTGCACCAACCACCGCGACCTTTTTCCTCTTTGTCAAATTAATCAATCCTCCATCCGTCTATCTTATACAAACATTATACACACTTGTATAATGTTAGTGCAATGTTTTCTTCTAAACATTAGACATCTTTTATTTTTTCGATAATACCCGCTTATACCAACATATTTCTACAAGTGACGGAAAATTACGACGGATCATCTTTGTCTAATCTTTTTCAGTGGGACAGAGGGACAGGCACCTTGTCCCAGAATAAGTTGAAACAAAATCCCTAACTTGCTATATGATCAAGTTGTCTAGCACCTACCAATCACTCTTTTTAGTTTTTTAGGCTCTGTTAAACTTGGTTGTTGAATATCTTTCCAGGATGCTCGCTTTCTGCGGGCAGACTCATGACCCACGCTTCTCCCGCACGAATCTATTTTTTGAGAGAAGAGGCAAAGAACCCACCTGCTTATATAAGAGGTGGGTTCTGTTTTAACAAGCATTATTGTTTACAATTTAAATTGAGATGCAAGTATATTAAGTTCTTTTGCCCTTTGGCAAGCTCAGTGAAAGTAGTTGCTGGGGCTGAGACCTTTCAACATATCCTATTAAAAACGAACAACCTTTTCACACCAGTAATTTTCCTGAAATTGTAATTTTAATTTGCAATTTAAAGTTAATTTTTTATCATCATAAAGAAACGTATTTATACCAGATTGTTGTGAAATATTTAATTAAACGTCTGTTTAAATGTGAGTTAACATTTACTATTCCAAAATAAATTACTGACTTTACTATGAACAGGAACCGTTTTTTACAACCGTTTAGAGAATACACATGTAAAAAAAATTAGGGACAAGGTTCCTGTCCCCTTGTCCCTCCCTTGTCCCTATACTGCATCTAATCTGTATAAAATATATAAAAATACCTCATCATCAATTAATCGAGCAATAGTACCCGATGCGAACCTCTCTTTTCTAATAAATGTTGTGAGTAGTTTTTGAATGGTTTCGATGTCTGCTTCTTTAATTAACGTTTTATCTTCAATATATTTTTGGGCCTCATCTTGCCAACTTGGCCAATCAAACCCTTCAAGTATAAATGCTTCTGAATACACCATATGTATAAAGTCGTTTACAGGATCTGCATAGTCATAAGGATCCATAAAGCTTTCAGGTGATATGGAATATTTCTTAGCATCTGATTCAAAGAATGGCAAAAAGGTAAGTAGATTTTTTATATTTTGTTTTGTGATGTTTGTTTTCATTGTTTCACCCCTCTTAGTCGTTTTTTAATCCCATTCAATCTCCTTAAAAAAGCGAGAATTTCTTTTAAATTAGCACTATATCACCTAGTATTGACGAAGAAGGTCTATGAATTAAACACACTTCTAATTCCTTTAGCAATTTCATTCATACAATCCTCTGCTTGTGGATATTCACCGATTTTATCTATAAAGGCATGATCCATACCATTGTATTGAATTAATTTTACTTTTACTCCTGATCTGGCTAGCTTTCTAGCATATGCTTCCCCTTCGAGTCTAAGAAAATCGTATTCTGCTGTAATAATTAAGGTGTCTGGTAGCCCGCTTAAATCTTCTGCTAGTAAAGGTGAAACATGTGGATGGGAGTTCTCTATTACACCTTGTAAATATAGCTCGTTAAATAGGGGGCCTGCTCCTGCAAGCGCATATACACTGCTTCTAATTAGCTCATGATTATGTAGGATCTTGTACTCTTCTATATCCCATTTATAATCTTCTGTTTCCCTATCTCCTATGTTAACAACGGGATAAATTAATGCTTGATACTTAATCATATTGGTTTGTTGCTCATGATCTAGTAAACAACATACGGTCGCTAGGTTCCCACCAGCACTATCACCCGCTACCGCTATTTGTTCTCTATCAATACCAAGCTCTTTTGGATGGTTATATACCCATGTAATCGCATCAAAGCAATCATATAATCCAGCCGGAAATGGGTTTTCTGGCGCAAGGCGATAATCCACCGATACAACGACTGCATTTGCCTTTTCTGCGAGAGCTTTACAAGGATTCTCGACCGTTTCTAGAGTTCCACCGATAAAGCCTCCTCCATGGAAATACACTACGGCAGGTAATGGAGAATCTGATACTGGAGAATATATTCTTATTGGAATATCACCATTTCTTCCAGTAATGATTAGAGCTTCTGTTCGGATTTCATGCTTCGTTACATCCTTGTTTGCCCAACCCATTTTAGCTCGCACAGCTTCAATATCGAGATCATTGTTCTCGCTCTTTTCAGTAGAACCTTGTTCAGTAGTCCGTTGCTTTTTAACATTTTCTAAAACCCTTGGATCAAAATCCCCTTCCGAATCTAGATCGGGGATTCTTTTAATCAAGATTTCTACACCAGAATCCACCTTTGTTTCCGAACTTTCTTCTAGTAAACGTACTAGGTTTTCATACTCCGTATTTTGAACAGACATACTGATTCATCCTCTCTGTGGGACATAGGGACAGGTACCTTGTCCCAGTTGCCGATAGCAAAAAACTCTCTCCCTTATTCCTTATAACTCTTTAATAGTTCAACTTTAGTAGTTTAGATTGTAGTTTACAACCATTTATTACAAATTCAGAGTAGGTTATAACACTATACTTATTTTCTGCATTTGAAACTAAGTTACGTCATATATGGAACATTCCCCCATTCCTGGACCAAGGGGACAGGTACCTTGTCCCACCAATAAATCAGATGGAACAAGGGCCCTGTCCCTTGTGTCTCTAACTTATAGGTTTACATGAGAAAAGACTGACTCGAAGTAGAGACAGCCTTTTTACATACTAATAAGTGTTATAAACTTTTCTCTCAAATGAAGTTGGAATTTCAAAGTAAACGAAATGAATGATTTCCTAGAAAGGATTACATAGTGGATTAATAGTATAGTTTAGCGACCAAAAACGTTCCTACATTGGGAGTTCTTGGTCGCTATTTAATCTGTTTTAAAAGATTCAATTAAATATGTGACACAGCAAGTCTTCTCATACTCTGCATCATCATATTATTCATGCATCGCAGTATATAGTAAGACTTGATCCTTCCCATTCTGTTTTGCTAGATAGAGACTCTGATCAGCTAGAAGAAAAAGGTCTTTAAATTCTTTTACTTGTCCTTTTTGGTTGTCAGCGACACCAATACTCGTCTTAATAGCTAGTGATTCACTTTTACTTTCAATGTGTAACTTTCGTAGAGCTATTTTTAGTTTTTCAACTTTCAACAGGCTTTGTTCTATCGTTTCACCATATAGGAGGATAACAAACTCGTCCCCACCGTATCGGCCAATCAGGTCATTTTCACTAAATGTTTCTTTACACACCTTACCTACTTGTTTGATGACCTCATCTCCACATAAATGGCCATACTTATCATTTATTGTTTTAAAATCATCCACATCAAAAGCAATACAGACAACGTTTTCATTTTCTTTATGGGCCTTTTTGAGCCAATCATTTGCAGTTGTTTCTAGGTAACTTCGGTTAGAAATCCCTGACAGAAAGTCCAAATTAGCCTTTCGTTCCATTTCAGAAATATGATGTTTGACTTCAAGCTTGATCGCTTTTAAAGATAGCTCTCGTTGATTGATTTCATTTAGCAGTGAAATATACTCTTTTTGAATAAGATACCCAAGCTGTATATCACCCATTTCATCACAAATCTTACAGCGTTCCTCTTGAATGGTTTTAAGTAAATACAGATCTTGGTAGGTTACCACAAGTTCCTTTGCTGAATTGAAGGATTCCATTGCTTCCTTCCAATTCTTCTGCTTCACATGCCATTTACCTCTCAAGATATAACTTTGTGACTTCTCTCTTATGAATGAATCAAGGACTGATTGATTCTCAATCTCTTTAATGAGGGTATCCGCAACCTCCAACTCTCCCAATCCAATATACGCCAGAGCGATATTTAGACTAACACGAATTTCTAATATAGGACTGGCAGGAGTATGTAGTTTCGCTATTTTCAATCCTTGCTCAGCTGCGTGTAATGCTTCCTCAAATTTTTCTTCTAGCATAAGAACGTGACTTAAATTGCTATATCCATTACTGATAATATTGTATTTAGCCAGCTTTTCTCCTAACTCAATACTTTTCGCCAGGGTCTGTTTTGCACGGTCGTAATCTTTATTATAGTCATATAGCAAAAACAGAACATTAAAAAGTTGGAGGTGGTCTGTTTCATCTCCACGGTCCCTACAAATCTCACTATATGCTTCTATATTATTAAATGCTTCTTCTATATCACCTATACAATAATAAGAGGCTGCTAGATTTAAATATGCCACTAGCAAAGACTTATGGCTGTTCATTTCATTACCTAGTTTGATTAACTCATAACTAGCCCCAATCGCTTCCTTATACTTACCTTCTGCTCTAAGTAAAGTAACTTGCTGCTGAAGTACAGTTACGTCTTTTTTCTCCATATGTAATACCCCATTCGTTGTAACTAGGATTGTGTAAATGTATTTTTATGGCTATATATCAATATCATTATATAACATTTTTTAGCAATTGGTTGTATTGAAATAAGAGAAACATATGGTAAATAATAGAATGGGACAGGAGGACAAGTACGCTGTTCCAGTTAAACGATAGTTAATAAACTCATCCCTTAATCCCTAAAGTTCTTTACTATCCAATAGTTGTTTAATGGTCGTCTGGTGAAACATGTGATTTTGAGGAGTATATAGGAACCAATGGAACAGCCACTATCCCATTCCCCCATTCCAATACAACAAAAATAGGCATAAAAGAAAGTCCAACTCCTTTCCATCATCACCTCATCATGAATAGACTATAGAAAGGGAAAGGAGTAGATGTTTGTGAATCCACAATATCTAGGTATTATTATTCCGAAGTCAACCTATGACAGGATGCCAGTCTTAACAAGCAATGACCGTAGCATGTTTTCGATATGGGAAAACACGGCAAAACGCCATCAGCTTATTCCTTGTTATTTTCGCTTCTTTGACATTCAACCGGGAGTGGAAACGATTTCTGCTTTTGTGAAAGAGGGAAACGAGTATCAACGGAAACAAATCCCTAGCCCTAGCGTGATCTATTCAAGAGTGTTGGATCACCTTCCCGCTTTTCGTTCACATATTAAATCCCTTCAAAACGATGGGAAAACAATATTTAATGTGCCAAATTACGATGTAGAAAAATATAAAATTCATCAAATCCTTAAGCAGGATCCGTATTTGAAGGAGCATTTACCTGAAACTGAAGTTCTAACCATTGAATCCTTAAATAAAATGGCCTCCAACTACTCAACATTAATTTTAAAGAAAAGCTATGGAGAATTCGGAAAAGGTGCAATGAAGCTGGAGAAAATCGATAAAGAGAATTGGTGTTTATCGTATAAGTCAAAGAAAGATGAACCTTTAAAAAGAGTTCTTTTCAACAAAAAAATCCCTTCCCTATTAAAAAAGCGTGTAACGAAAAAGACGTATATTATTCAGGAGTTAATTCCTCTAGCTACTTTTCAAGGCAATCCCTTTGATATGAGAGTAGCTGTCCAAAGGAATATACAGGGACATTTCCAAGTATCAGGAATCATGTGTAAAGTTGCAAAAAATCAGGAGTTTCTTACAAACGGTGCACAAGGAGGAACTACTTATACGTTAGAAGAAATTGCAGCCCAATCTCACCCTACAATCCCCTTAGGTACTTTACAAGCTAGAATAAGCGACTTTTCCATTGATCTATGTAAGTATCTATCAAACTACTTTCCACATCTTGCTGATTTGGGTTTAGACATTGGAGTAACGAAGGAAGGAAAACCATATTTTATTGAGTGTAACTTTATATCGGATTACGCAGACGGGATATTTAAGAACGGAGAACTTATTAATGAGGATTGGGAAGCGGTTTTTCGTACACCGATCGAATATGCAAGATATTTACTAGAAAAAGGCTGATTCCTCTAAGAGAATCAACCTTTTTTTACTTGATTAGCTTTTTCATTACATCCTTAAAGGATCTTCTCATCGAGGTTTTAAACAAGACAGCCGTATTCGAATCAATTACTTGTAGTAGAAGCTTTAATAAAGAATTTTTGTCATTGATCGTATAAACAGCTGATGGATCCATACCCATTTCTACGGCTTTACGACAAACTGGTTTACTCTGATGACCAATTGTAATTAATACATCTACGTCATAGTTAACCACCAATTCTCCAACCTTTTCATGTTCCGCAACCGAATATTGCCCAAGTTCTTCAATTTCCCCTATGATGGCAACCTTTTTTCTGCCCTTTGCCGTTTCCCTTAACACTTCAAGTGCAGCTTGAATGGATGTTGGGTTTGTATTCCATGTATCATCGATGATGAGTGACCCACGGAAGCCATCATGAAACTGAAGATGCCTTTCTATATGCTTAAATGTTTGAAGTCGATTAATCGCCTCTTTTAAGCTTACACCGACTAATGAAGTTGCAGCTAAAGCCGCTAATGCGTTATACACATTGTGAGAACCATATCCAGGTACAAAACACGGATAATTTCCACCCTTATAAGAGAGCACAAAATCCATTCCAGCCTTTTCATGATTAAAGGAAATCGAATGACCTCTAAAATGAGCCGAAGCATCTGTTCCAACATAGACGACATTTCCTTTAAATGACTTTAAATCTAACTCCTTTGAGATTTTATCATCACTATTGAGAATCATGGTACCATTTTTGACGGCAGAGATCATCGAGGCTTTTTCTCTAATATATGCATCCTGACTTTTAAAGCCTTCAATGTGATCGGTTCCAATGGTAGTGATGATTCCAATCTGCGGCTTAAAGTAATGGGCGGAGTAAAGAAGTTGATTGGGACCTGATACACCCATTTCAAATACTGCATGATCTGTCGTTTCATCCATATTCATTAAATAATCTAAATTTCGTTTTAATCCATTCTTACTTTTTATCGTACTTACTACTTTATGTTCTTTAGATAAAATCCACGATATCATTTCTTTTGTTGTCGTTTTCCCGCAAGTACCTGTCACTCCAATGACTGGAAGGGTAAAAAGATTGCGATAGTAATCCACAAAGTTAAAATAAGCTTTCTTAACATTTTCAACCACTACGACGGTTGTGTCCTCCTTCACACCCTTTAGCTTGGCTGGGTTTGAGGTAACCACGATTACCGAATTAGTATGTTGAGGTAATGGGAATGATTTTCTCTTTTTTTTAATAAATACTAACGTATGGTCTGTAATAACGTGATCATCATAACTGGCAACACTCTTAATGGTCTGAGCTGGATTTCCACGAACGACTTTCCCTTCTATAACGGATAATACATCTTGCAATAAAAGCTCTTTCACAATATCCTCGCCCTCTTTTTTGACGTTTCTTTATCCTATTAAGAAGCACCTAATGTTGTAAGGGCATATATCTATTTTTAGGGATATTAGACTAAGATTAACGACATTTAAAAATAAGGCAGGAATCAATCAGGACTAGAGGGTGATGACGAAATCATGTATACCATTCATTCATGTAGCAACACAGTTCGTACCGTGAAATTCCCTGTTCATTTATTGAAAGATACAGAGGTACCCAAAGACATTCAATTTGGTGTAAGCCGTATACAGGTAGATGTTGTTATTTCTGATGAGATAGAAGGAAATCAAATCACCATTTCAAATGATGTACAACAAGCCTTAGAACTTCCACTTTCATGTCAGTATGAGCTTCGCTTTAAAAATGGGGTTCTCGTCATAGGGCCGTTTATTGGGATTCTTGCGGAGGTAACGGATAAAAAGTTGGAGCCATTACTCCGTAGCTATACCAGCTTTGTAAAAGGATATGAGAAAATAGGTGGGGCGATTATGGTGTTCTCGCTTAGTGGGATTAATGAGGAAGACAGAAGGATCTCTGGATATCTTTATGACCCTTCTTCAAAAAAGTGGAGGACTACAACCCTTCCCTATCCTTCTTCCATCCTATCAATTATCGAAGCAAGCCTTACTTCTGATTGGAGCTTGTTCCAAAGCAAAATGGAACATTTACTCTCAGTCCTAGGTCCTCGTGTGTTTAACTTCCCTCATTTTTCAAAATGGGAGATGCATAACATCCTATCTCCTAAGCTTTCTCATAGCTTGCCAGATACGATATGTTATCAAGATCCTGTGGATGTATTAGACATGGTGATCAAGCACGGCAATGTCTATGTAAAACCAATTAACGGTCGGTTAGGAAGAAAGATTTATAGAATTATAAAAGCTCCACAAAAAATTGCTGTGGAATATACTTATAGAAAGAAAAACAGAATTAAGTATTTTACAAGTAACGAGAAGTTCCTATTGTTTATTAAAGAACAATTGATACCTAAAGCCTATTTAATTCAAGAAGCCATTCCTTTAATGATACAGGGAGACAGAGTCATTGATTTTCGGATGATTATGGTTAAAAACGAACTAGGAAAGTGGGAGAATATTGGCATATTCTCTCGATTTGGGAAAAAAGGTAGTATCGTCAGTAATATTAGCTCTGGAGGACACACAGAATTAGCAGAACTAACCCTCCAAACCATTTGGAAACTATCCAATGAAGAGATCAATGAAGTGAAAAGGAATATGTTACACATTGCTAATCAAAGTCTGCAGCTACTTGAAGAACAAGGCTATCACTTTGGAAATATTGGTTTCGATCTAGGACTAGAAGCAAATCGCAAAATATATATTATCGAAATTAATCATCAAAACCCAGACCCCTACATTGCCTTATTTGCTAAAGAAAAAGGATTATTTTATCTAACTCGTTTCAAAAATATGATGTATGCGAAAAAACTAGCTGGCTTTTAAGGTGGGGTACCTTGTCCCATATTCTTAGATGGGACAGGGGGACAGGTACCTTGTCCCAAAATTGAATTTAGTTTTTATCAGCGAGTAGCCCGATGATTGTAACCAAACATTGGAATTCCTTGCTGTTTTCTTGAGGTTAAGACTGCAAATAGCACAAAAAAAATCACCTAGACCAATGTGTCATAGGTGATTTTCTATTCTATTCCAAAGGTTCAATATACATATCGACTTTCCTATTTACGATCTCTTGGCAAATAGAAAAAGTCCTTATTTTCACTATAATTCCCCGCTAATCTTCCTAGCGGCTGAAGTTTATCTAAATTCACTTTGTAGTTACCTAAATAGTAGTCTTCTTCTATGTGGTATCTGACCATTCTCCCAATGATTAAATGATCACTACCTAACTCAATAATCTGTTCTAGCTGGCACTCCATTTGGATGGGAGCTTCTTTTACCCTTTTGGGTTTTACAACACTACTGTCGATGGGCGTAACTCCTGCTAGTTCAAATTCATTAACGGTAGTTGGTACATTTTCTGCACTCTTTTCCATTTCATTCCCTAAGAAGGTAGGTACTACGTTTATGACAAACTCCTTTTGGGTCCGGATATTGACTAATGTATCCTTCTCCGTCCCTTCTCTTTCCCCTACTCCAGGCCCAACTGATATGCATAGCATAGGTGGGTTTCTAGATACCACTGTAAAAAAGCTATAAGGTGCAAGGTTTAAAACTCCCGAGTCTGATATAGTGGAAACCCATGCAATCGGTCTAGGCACAACAGAACCACTTAATAGCTTATAGACTTCTTTTACCTCTAATTCTGACGGATTAAATTCCATAATGAAACATCTCCATTCTTTTTAAACGACAGTCATTTTATTAGGATTATATACCTATTTGCCAAATGTTCTACCGAAAAAGCTCCAGATCGGTAGACTACAAAATAGCAGGGATTTTAAACAGTTTTATCTTCATTTTAGTTGTAGTGGAATCAATTAATTATACCCTTGTTTACATTTAATATAACTTTACTGTTTAAAAATAACCTTTATTACCTAACAGCCTTTTTCATTTAAAAAATAGGTTCAACTTAGCATTCAATGGATTATTCATTAGAAGATTATTAAACTTCTATAATGACGCACCACATTGCATAAGATGGCATGTCGTTTTTTGTAAATTTAAAAACATATACAAAATTCCTAATTATTTGTATATTTATTGTGTAAGTAATGTATAACTTTATGATAAAGGAGAGGTTAAAATGAAAGTAAAAGGTATTATTGTCATGATGGTCTTTGTTATGGTCATGTCTCTCTCATCAGGTGTACTAGCACAAGGAAATGGCGCAAAAAGAGGTCCGACTATTACGGATACAGTTGTAAGTACGGCAAGTGCAGATAACCCAGAGTTTACAATTCTACTAGCTGCACTTCAACAAGCAGAATTGGGTGGGGTATTAGATGGGAAGCGTCAGTTTACCGTCTTCGCACCTACAGATGCAGCATTTGCAAATCTTTTGGAAGCGTTAAATGTTACTCCAGAACAATTACTTACAAATCCAGATTTAGCTAGTATTCTGTTATATCATGTTGTACCTGGAAGAATAAATGCCTCTGATTTAGAGGATGGAATGTTGTTACGAACGATAAATGGCCAGAAGATTAAAATCTCTCTTGGCGAAACTGCAAAAGTTAATGATTCTACCATTGTTAAAGCTGACATTTCAGCTTCTAATGGAGTCATCCATGTGATCGATGCAGTGTTGATTCCTGAGTAAGTTAAATCTTCTAATATATTTAATTAAATTTGACTCTTATAAAAACCTACCCATTCTCTTAGAATGGGCGGTTTTTTTGTATTAATGGGACAGTCTTGTACTCTTCCTTCTCATTTTACATAGGCTGAAAAAATCTGGGTGAAAATGTAAGTTTAGTAGTGCTTATTTACCTATTTTTACAGACTTATCAGAAAATACACATAATGTATTTTTTTGTATGATATTATTAATGCAAGCGTTTGCATAAACTAATTAGGGAGAGATTACATGAAAACATTTTTGAAACACATGAGTATTAGACTAGCTATTATATTGTTGATTGCTACTAGTATTTTTGCCACACCTGCATCTGCTGACATTGAGTCAAATTATAAAGCATATGTCATGGCGCCTTTAACAAAAATAACCGATTGGACAGCGTTTGCTAATCAGCTGGCAACACTGAAGAATAATGGTGTATATGCTTTAACGACAGATGTTTGGTGGGGAGATGTTGAGTCAGCAGGAGATAATACGTTCAACTGGTCCTATTATAGACAATATGCTCAAGTCGTGAGAAACTCAGGCTTAAAATGGGTACCCATTCTTTCCACACATCAATGTGGGGGAAATGTTGGGGATGATTGTAATATTCCACTTCCTTCGTGGGTGTGGAGCAAAGGAACACAAGACTTATTAACTCATAAATCGGAAACGGGATATGTGAATAGAGAAACACTCAGTCCATGGGCATCTGGAGTGATTAGTACACAATATAACGAGCTTTATCGATCTTTTGCTCAGAACTTTGCCGACTATAAGGACATTATTGTGAAAATCTACTTAAGTGGTGGACCAGCAGGAGAGCTTCGTTTTCCATCGTATGTTTCAGCAGATGGTTTTAACTATCCTAATAGAGGAAAGCTACAAGCATATACAGAAACAGCAAAGAATGATTTTCGTAATGCGATGCAAACAAAATACGGAACATTAAGCAGTTTAAATACCGCTTGGCAAACCAATTTAACCTCATGGAGTAGTGTATCTCCTCCAACAGATGGAGACAATTTCTTCACTAGTGGGGCCGCTTATAATAAGCAATACGGAAAAGATTTCATGGCATGGTACCAAGGAGTGCTAGTCAAGCACTTAGCATTAATTGCACAAGCAGCACAAACCAACTTTGGTTCTACTTTTGGAGTACCGATCGGAGCAAAAATCGCAGGAATTCATTGGAAGATGAATGATCCATATATGCCTCGATCTGCAGAGTACTCAGCTGGTTACTATAACTATGCTACAATCTTAGATCAATTCAAGACAAGTAACTTAGATTTAACCTTTACTTGCTTAGAGATGGATGATAATAGTGCCTATACAAGTCCTTATTACTCGGCACCAAAATCACTCGTCACACAAATTGCCAACCTAGCTACACAAAGAGGAATTGTATTAAATGGAGAAAATGCTCTTGCCATTTCAAGCTCTGATGCCGGATATAGTATATCTAGATATCAAAATGCCGCGCAGCATCTATTTAATGAAGGATTTAGTGGCTTTACCTTACTAAGACTAGCAAACATTGTGAATGCAGACGGTAGCAAAACTGCTGAAATGGATCGTTTTAGGGATATTTTAGTAGTAAAGCCTATTAACGTTGAGTTTACAGTTCGTTATGCACCTACTGTTAACGGAGATACAGTGTATGTGACAGGTAATCGTTGGGAAACCGGAATGTGGAACAGTTCAGATGGAAAGATGATTAAGCTTTCATGGGACAGCACCAACCAAGTATGGAGAGGCACAGGAACCATTGCCGCAGGAAGATACAACGAATTTAAAGCCGTGATCGTTAAATCTAACGGTAGTATGAACTGGGAGCCAGGCAGTAATAATATCTGGACCACTCCATCCACTAACAGTAACTACATTATAAATTGGTAATAGAGAAAAAGAGATCGGATTACATAATCCTATCTCTTTTTTTTTTGGACCATGGGGACAGGTACCTTGTCCCACTTCTGTGACCGACATAAAAGTTCACCTAACTGTTACATTTGATCAAGTTATGATTTGTTATTTATTGGTAAAATGTAACTATGGAGGTTGATCCTATGTTAATGGATATCAAAAGAAGAAATAACTATTTACTATTCATCCTGTTTACATCTTTGGTCTTACTAGCTAATTATTTTTTAATGAATGCAACTTTATATAGTCCGGTTACCACCGAATTGGCCATTGTAACCGTGATTGATTTAGCAATCTGTTTGCCTTTAGCTTTTTACTTCCTCATTTTAAGAAAAAATCATTCTATTATTCATATACTACCTGTTGTCATTATTGGTTTTTGGGTGGCTTACTTTTTAATACCTAATCATCTCTTTGAAGAAATAAAGCCAGTTATGTATATCCTTTACGGATTCGAAGCTCTATTTATCTTGTTTGAGTTGTATTTGTTGATATTGGCTATTAGAAAATTCCCTATCCTTATACGAACGTTTAAAGATAAAAAACGCGACTATCCTCAGTTTACACTTTCTCTTCGTAAATCTTTTGAGGAAACTTTTCAAAACAAAAAGATTGGAGCGATCCTAACAACAGATCTATCCGTGATCTACTATAGCCTTTTCAGTTGGAAGCAAAAAGAAAAAGAAGCTAATCACCTTTTCAGTTATCACAAAAATACCGGATATTTAGCTTTTATCATCATGCTTGTACATGCTTTAGTCATAGAAATGATTGGTGTCCATTTCTTAATTGCTCAAAAAAGTCACCTTCTCGCATGGATCCTGACAGGCTTAGATTTATATACAGTCCTATACTTAATAGCCGATTACCGAGCTGCCAAGCTATCACCCATATCTATTAAAGATAATGTAATGAATATCGTCATTGGTGTGAGAAGATCAATAGAGGTGCCAATTGAAGAAATCAAAAGCTTCGAGAAGACAAGTACTGCTAAGAGTATAAGAGGTAAAGAAAAACACGCATTTTTCGCAACACTTCCTGAACTGATTGAAGAAGACAACGAACCAGACTTTGAACTAGTTCTGCATCGCCCGGTAGAAGCGCATTATATATTCGGAATCAAAAAGAAGATTAGCAAAATCTATATAACAGTCGACGAAAAACAAAAATTTTGGGACATGGGGACAGGCACCTTGTCCCAGGTAACACAATCTAGGGACAGTGAACTCGACTTATAATCCGAACTGAAAGTTATTAGTAGTAAGGTATATCTTTTTAAAGGGGGAAAGAGAATTGCTTTTAGATGTAAGGATTAAGGAGGCTGGATATCAACAAGCAAGCTCCGTCATTAAGCATATACATTTTTCGGTTCGCCGAGGAGAATTGGTTGGGTTAATTGGACCAAACGGTGCTGGAAAAAGTACTACAATTAAAACGATATTAGGTATCATGAAACATGTAAAAGGAACCATTCATGCACAAGATTTTGCCTATATTCCGGAGCGACCCATTTTCTATGATCGTCTAACGTTATGGGAGCATATTGAGTTTCTGTTTTCAACGTTGGCACTTAACGAAAAAGACCTTCAACAACAAGCAGAGGAACTACTAAAGATTTTTCAGTTGTCTCATGTTATTCACCAATTTCCAGAAAGCTTTTCAAAAGGAATGCAGCAAAAGTGTATGCTGATTCTCGCATTCTTAAAGAAACCTGATTTGTATATTATTGATGAACCTTTTATGGGACTTGATCCGAAAGCGACGAAACGATTATTAGACTTACTGAAGCGTGAACAAGATAGAGGAGCAGGAATCTTAATGTCTACTCATGTTCTTGATACTGCCGAAAAGGTCTGTGACCGATTTGTACTACTGTCAAATGGACAGTTAGTTTTACAAGGTACACTGGATGAAATAAGAGTGGATAGTGGACTTGAAGATGGCTCTTTATTTGACTGTTTTGATGTATGTACAGAGAGGGACATATATGTCAGCTAAACAGCTTTTCTTCAGACGACTAGTAAGAGAATGGAAAGATCAATGGCATATTTTCCATTCTGTATTAGATTGGAGCGTTTTATTATATATCGCCATTCCTTCTATTGTTTTTGGTACTCTCTTTTATATAGACCTTTGGAGAAATGTTGATCTGTATTGGCATCCGGATTTCCCAATTCTCTTGATCTTACTTCCTGTTTTATTGGTGTCAACAATGGGTAACTTTAGAACCTATCTTCTGAAAGCTGACTTGTTGTTCTTAATACAAAGAAAAAAAACGATTCATACTTTAAAAATTCTGGGGTTTTTTTATACATTTGTGCTGAAAACCATAAACTCGCTAGTCTTGGTATTTATGGTCACACCCGTCATGTTAAAAGTATACTACTATTCATTTGAAGATCTCATGAACCTAGCACTGTATCTTTTAGCATTCTCCCTTACTTTTTTAACGGTTAATAAAATAATAGATCACCGATTAATTAAATGGAGTATTCTATTCCTTCTCTTTGTGGGAGCCACTCTTGGTGCCTTATTCCCTAACCAATACGTTAGTTCCATTTGTATTGTAGTCGTTGTTGTTTCACATTTAACCTACATAATTAAGAACAATCATTGGTTTTTAAGAGAAATTGAAATTGAAGAATATGAAAAAACGAAGTATGTCAGACTTATTATTAATTTTTCAGCTGAAGTAGAAAAGGCACCTTCTAGTACCTTTAAAAAGCCAATCCTCTTATGGAGAAAATCAGGACGTATTTTTAAAGAGAGGAGTCAACAAAACGGACTATTAGAGTTGATTTTAAAAGGATTTCTCCGAGATCGAGGTTTATTCTTTACCTATCTTCAACTTATGCTTTTAACTTGTACCGCCATATATATCCTTCCCTTTTGGTTGAAATGGGTCATATGGATCTTATTCTTCCTGTTTATCAATTTATGGACAAAAGCACTGTATACTAAATTGATGAGCAGTCCCTTCTTTTCAGTAGTACCAACTAATGAAGGCATAGAATTAGAGGTTTGTAACAGATTTATTAAACTACTTACCCTTCCACCTGTTTTGTTCACAGGGATGTTATCCGTACTCTCAACTATTCTCTAAGGGACAAGAGGTCAGCTCACACCTTGTCCCACCTTGAAAGACTATAACTATCTAGAAGTACAGTTACTCGCTAAGAGGGCTCTATTTAATCTTTTGCCCAATAATATGCTCACCTTACAGTGGATACTACCATAACATAGCGATCTTGAAGTCAGAATGACAAGATCGCTATTTAGTTTGAAGCAAGAGCTTTGGGACAAGGTACCTGTCCCCTCGTCCCTACTGTTGACGGTAGACAGGGAAGAAATTTGGGTTGTATTCTTTCTTGGCATAATATTCTTTCCAGCTAGTAATGAGGTTGTTATACTTTTCTTCGTTATGAATCTTTTTTCCAATATAAAAGTCTAAGATCCCTTGTGAATTGAACCTCTTTTTGTATTGAAATAAGGAGTCGTCTCCGCTATAGCCTCCACCTAAGTGGAGTTTCTTGAATCGCTGCTTCATACCCCAAAGAGTAGCCTGATAGAATAATAGGTTATTCGCCCCGAGGTACATATAGTCCTGATTTGAGCCGCCTAAATGGTAGTGGAGAAATTCGCCTTGATAAAAAAAGATGGCTGCAGCAATGGGCGTTTCTTGGTTATATACTATTGTAATCATTGAGTTGTTTGGAAAATGCTTAAAAAGCTGGTGAAAGTAATTGGAAGGAAAGTAGTAGTATTCTGAGGCATTATTTTTGTCCATCGTTTGATAGTAGAGTTCTAAAAAGGTGGGTATTTCCGCTACAGCATCTGTTCCTTGTAGGATTCTCGTTGTTAAACCATTCTTTATTGCTTTTACAGTATTTCTGCGATGATTTTTGTGTAAGTTCTTAAAAAAGTGGTCTTCATTTTGTTCAAGGTCAATATAAACAGTATCTCTAATATGGAGTACCTCCATACATGTTTCGTGGTGTACTTGGTTTTGGATTAATGGGTTAAAACGTACAAATTCTGTTATGATCTTTTCTTGTTTACAGTATTCTTCAAAGGCTTTTCTAAAACCTTCAACCATTTCCTTTGATAGACTACCAAGAGGACCTCCATATCCGTAAGGAGTTATTATATCAAAGTACTTTTCATTCTTGTCTACAAACGGAAGTGATGAAAGTTCTCGTTTTAAAAAAGGATATACAATCTTTTCTCCAGCCTGTTCATATACAAATAGATAGGGTTCTCCGTCACCTAATTGTGTATATAATAGACAATAATCCAGTTCAAAATATAGGTCTGTTACTCCACAGTCTTTCAATTCTTTCTGCCATTTCTCTTTGTTTTTACTAGACAGTACGTAATGCATTTAAGTCACCTCACTTTGGTTTTGGCCTAAGGCTGACTTTATAACATGAATGACCCGCTTTTGTTCTATAGTGGTTAAACTTGTTCCTGACGGTAAGCAAATTCCGTTTTTAAATAAATGCTCGGCTACACTACCATTCTCCTGAATGGTAATAAAAGGTTTGTTTTTGTATACCGGTTGTAGATGCAATGGCTTCCAGACCGGTCTAGCCTCAATATTTTGTTTTTGCATAGCTTCTAAGATTAAGTTGCGATTAATCTTGGTTAGCTTTTGATCGATGATCATACATGTCAGCCATTTTGTTGAGTAGGCATCTGTCATTTCTGGCATAAATTCGATACCTTGAAACATGGATAATTCATTACAATACGTGTTAAAAATCTCTCTTTTTTTCTGAACCTTTTGGCTAAGTTTCGTTAGTTGACCTCTCCCTACAGCAGCAAGCAAATTACTTAATCGATAGTTATACCCTACCTCCTCATGCTGATAATGAACGGCAGGAAGACGTGCCTGAGAAGCTAGATATCTTGCCTTTTTTAGTGCTTCTAGGTTCTCTGATACCAGCATTCCTCCACCTGAGGTAGTAATAATTTTATTACCGTTAAAGGAGAATACGCCAAACTCCCCAAATGTTCCACTTGGCTTTCCCTTATACGTAGCACCTAAAGATTCTGCTGCATCTTCAATGATTGGAACGTGATAGTAGTCGCAAATCTCTTTGATTTCATCGTACTTGGCACATTGTCCATATAAATTGACGACAATGACAGCCTTAGGTAGTTTTCCATATTGACCCATACAGATCTCAAATGCTTTCCTTAGTGCTTGTGGGCACATATTCCAAGTATCTCGATCTGAATCAATAAAAATAGGCTCAGCTCCCTGATACAAAATTGGATTTGCACTGGCTACAAACGTTAGCGAAGAACAGAATACAAGATCTCCAGGACCTACATCTAGCAATCTTAAAGCAAGATGCAGTGCGGCTGTTCCAGAACTGGTTGCCACAGCTCCCTTACTACCAATCATCTCTGCAAATTCCTTTTCAAACAAATCAACATGTGGACCTAATGGGGCAATCCAATTGGAATCAAACGCTTCTATTAAAAGATTCCTTTCCACCTCTCCCATATCAGGTGGTGATAGAAATATGGGTGTATTTTGTTTACGATCGTCTTCGTTATTCCCTGTAAAAAAGGGCATATTGACATGTCCAGGTGATTGAACATCTCTAGTTGATACTACTTTTTTTAGCGTGAACATCATAATTTTTAGGTCAAGATACAAGGAGCAATGATCTACATACCAAACATCCAGCTTAAATTTTTGATCCCATGAAATGGCATTTCGACCATTCACCTGTGCCCACCCTGTCAATCCAGGCTTCATTTCATGCCGACGTTTTTGAAACGAGTTATATAAAGGAAGGTACTCCATCATTAAGGGTCTGGGGCCTATTAGACTCATTTCTCCCTTTATTACATTGATCAGCTGTGGTAATTCATCTACACTATATTTCCTGAGGAGCTGACCGATCTTTGTTACTCTCTTCTCATCAGATACTAACTGTCCCGCTTCATCCGTCCCATTCGTCATCGTCCTAAACTTATAGATTTCAAATGGTTGCCCCTGCAGCCCTGGTCGTTTTTGCCTAAACAAAATGGGACTACCTAGTGTAAGTTTAACTACAATCGCTACCGCCATCATGACAGGAGAAAACAGTATTAATAGACAAATTGAAAAGAAGAGATCGAACAAACGTTTATACAGGTTTACATACATGTTTAACTCCACCTTACTAGTTATTCTCTGATCGTCTTTGCTCCAGTGGAACATCTCTTATTTTTTTCGCAGGCACTCCCATTACGAGTTCTCCTTTTTTCACGTCTCTTGTCACAATACTGCCTGCCGCAACAACCCCTTCTTCCTCAATAATGATTCCCGGAAGGATGACGGCATTTGCTCCAACTCTACCTCCATTTTCAATGGTAACTCCCTTTATTTTCTTTAAACGCTCCTTTGTTCGTCCCATAAATTGATCATTCGTTGTTACGACACAAGGAGCAATAAACACATGATTCTTCAGCACCGAATAGGCCGTAATATAGCTATTTGTCTCTAACTTGCAATATTGTCCAATTGAGCAGTGATTCTCAATGGCTACCCCTCGCCCCACAATCGTTCCTTTACCAACTGTAACGCCTTCCCGGATGGTTGCTAAATCAGCAATATATACCTCTTCTTCAATAACAGAATCCTGATAAATAATAGATGAAGATCCAATAATCACCTCATTCCCAATCTTAGTAGGAGAGGATTTCTCAGATACATTTAAAATGGAATTCTTGGCTTTAACCGGTTTTTTTCCGATAATGACATGATCCTGAATGACTACATCATTTCCAATGATGGTGCCAGAATAGATAATGACATGATGGCCGATCACGACATTCTCACCTATTTGCACACCTTCTTCAATGACGACATTTTGCCCTTTCTTATACACTGAGTGTTGTTCACCTTGTGAATGTTGACTCATCCTTTCCCCTCCAGTTCAATAGTTGATGTCTCTTTGAAGGTATCAATTAATTTTGTTGATAGCACATCCCAAGAATGATGATCTTCTACAAAATGACGGGCATTTTCACCCAACTCTTTACGCTTTTCTTCATCTTTATAGAGAGTTAAAATAGCTTCTGACATCTCTTCAGCTGAACGTACAATGACACCTCCGCCTGATTGTTCGATATGATACTCACCTCTGTTACTTAAAAGGACCGTTGGCAAACTTGCCGCCATATAATCGTATTGCTTATTAAAGCTAATTCCCCATTTATAAAGCTCAGCGTCCTTCAAACTAATAAGCCCTACATCCGCCCGCTGTAAAAGCGTAGGTATATGCTCTTTTAGTAGGGAAGGTAAAAAAGTCACATTATCTAACTCAAACTTCTCTTTCATTTTCATGAGTTTTTCTTTTTCTGGTCCATTACCTACTAATAGGAAATGGATAGATTCATTTTTTTCTTTCATCTCATTAGCTGTCCAAAGGATCGAATCTAAATAATCGGAAATACCATGTGAGCCAGTATAAATGGCAATAAATCTATCTTTAAGATGTTGTAAGGTTTCCTCTACTTCTAGTGGAAGGTCACAAGGTGTTGTTGAACGAAACCTTGATAGGTCTACTCCATTAGGCAAGAATAGGACTTTATTTTCATCAATTCCTTTTCCTTTTACATAATCTGGGGCTTTATGAAATAAGACAATAATTTTTTGTGCTCTTTTATATAGGAATGTTTCTAGCTTCCCTAAAGCCATCACAACTGGGTGATATTTTGAAACCTTCCCGATATCAATTAATGTTTGTGGCCAAAGATCTCTTTCTTCAAAATAGAAGTGGGCCCGTTTTTTCTTTGCTAAAACATAGGCGATTACTGGAGCAAGTGGATGCATTAAGGACCCGATGATCATATCAGGTTGTTCTTTCAATTTCTTTGCATAGTGATAAGCCCTAAAAGAATAATCTAGAATGTTTTTGACTCTTTTCCAGTCATTCCTGTCGTATACTTCCGTTTTAATCCAGACAAATCTAATTCCGTCATGCACTTCAACTTTTACCTTTTCACGATTGATAATTCTAGTATCTTCACTTGCTTGATGAGCAAAAGATGACGCAAATATAGTAACTTGATAACCTTTTTTAACAAGTTCTTTTGCTAGATCATAATGCCGGGTTCCCCCACTAGACATCGGGCCATTACTGTAATGATTAAAGATCCATATATTCATAGACTCTTCAACCCTTTCCATATGGAGAGATCTTGAACATTAAATAGAAAATCCAGTGTACTCAAGCCTGCTGTGAACTCTCCGAATAGTTGAGGATACGGAAATGGCTGAAATGGATGATAGTCAATCTCTAAGCCACGGTCCTTAAAATAATGATCCTCGATATAATCTTTTCCTGTTGGACCAGAAAGGTAAGTGTCTCCCCCTATAGCTGTAACAAGCTCAGCTAAAAGTTCCGATCTAGTACCCTTTGCATGTAATGTTGATGCTTTTATTAATTCTGTAGTAATACCAAGTTCTTTTTTTATTAGCTCAATAGAGGGAATGGTAAAGTCAATAAGATGGTCTATATGTTCCAGGTCATATAGCTGCTGAATTTTGGGGAACAAATCATTAAATTGTGGACTGTTTCCGTAAAAAAACTCTAGTGTTTTTACATGCTTAGACTTCCAGTCCTGATCATGACTTATTAAGACATCATGAGTAATCTGTGCAAAATTCCCTTTCACTTGAACAGGGACTGTAAGCCATTTTGTACCATGTGTTCCTTTAATTTTGACTCGATTTTGATAGCTTCGTTTACTATAAGGGACTTGGTCTAATAGAATCATGGTGTCAGAAGCAGCCATCTTCTCAAAAAAACCCATCCATGGAAACAAATTTGGCTGGTGAATGGACACAATCATATAACCACCCTCAATACCTCATAGGATTCTGCCCATGTTTTTTTTATTTGAACTCCTCTAATTCTTGCAAGTCCATAAATGAATTCTTCATAAAAATAAGGTCTGCTTAGCTGAATTTGAGACTGATAGGATTGTAATGCCTTCCACTTTAAATCAATATGTCGTTCCTCCAATTCAACAAAGGCCTGTGATGAAAAGGATGTTTGATTCCAGGGTAGTTCATAACCAAGTACGGGGATATGTTTAAACACTCTTACCCCCTCATTATGAATAACGTTATGGTCTTGATGAACATCTTGAGAGCATGGTAGGCATACTAAATCAGGCTGAATTTCACCTCTTAATTTGACAATGTCTTCTAATATTTCCTGTCTTTTACATGAAAAATTTCGAACTTTATATGGTAACACCCTTGTATACTCTTCCTTCACCCCTAAAACAGACATCGCTTGTTTAAATTCCTTACATAGTGTATCTGCTGCCAGATCTTCTGGAAGTGAATCTTCTGCAGACGAAAAAGCAACTACAAACACTTCCACGCCTTCTTCTATCATTCTCGCGATGAGCCCACCGGCCCCAAGTTCTGCATCATCTGTATGTGGTGCTAATACTAGTAATCTATTTACCTTGAACATAACATTGTGTCTCCCTCCTTATGAATGAATGCTCTTCATAATTGTTCATACACTCTCTTTAGCTTTGTACTCTCTGCTTCCCAGTTATATCGGGTTTGAACTGCCTCTCTGCCATTCTTCCCCATTTCTTTAGCCTCTTCAGGATGATCCACCAACCACTGTATCGCACTAGATACTGCGTTAGTATCGAATGGATCCACACAAACACCACATTTTCCACCTTCCACGATTTCTACTAATAAAGGAAAATTAGATGAAATAACGGGAATGCCTGAAGCCATATATTCAAAAATCTTAATCGGTAATGAGTGTATATAGGCTGGTGTCGGATGACCCAAATATAATCCTGCAACAGATTGTCTCAAGATAGCCCTTATTCCTTCACGATCTAAATACCCAAGTTCCACTACCTTTGGCCAACCAGGAAGCTGCTTCATCTTATTGCGAAGTTCCTTTTCTTCAAAAGAACCTGCAAGTAATAAGCATGAATCAGCTTTTTCAATAGATTGAATCATTTCCTCAATACCACGTGTTCTTGATAATCCACCGATATAGCAGACTGCTACTCCCTTTTCACCGAGAATCTCTTCATCTTCTCTAAATTCTTCATGCATTGGATAGTTACAAACGGTTACTACATTTTTAGCCATTTTTTCAAACCTCTTTGAGATATGAGGCGTTGCCGTAATAACTGCATCAAAGCACCTAACACTCGTGTTTTCCACCCATTCTGCCCCAATTGAAATAAGTGTTCTTAACGACCGATTAATCCAATGCTTTGATAGTATTTGCCTAGGAACATCTTCATGGACATCATATATGACCTTTTTCCCTTTTGCCTTTAAAAGGAGTCCCACTATAATTAGCTCTGGATCATGAAAGTGATAAATATCGGCATTCACCTTCAAGGCTTTACGATATACTTCGAAAATAGTTTTAAACAAACGATCTCTTCGACTTGCTGGTGTACTGATTGAGACAATCTTAACTCCATTTATGACTGTATCCTGATCATGCTGAACAATAAAATAAACATCATGACCCATGTTTTTTAAACTTAAAGCTTCTTTATAAAAGATTCTTGTATCATCGATTGAGTGAACGGATGTTAAAATACAAACCTTCATCTTCTTACACAGCCTTTCTATTCATACAGCACAGCAATCCCAACATGGCAAAAAACAATCTGTTATCCGGAAGGTCTCCGCTGACAAGTACATTAAAAAAAGAACTGACAAACATCATGATCATCATTAGATTTACCTTATTCTCATTAACCTTTTGAATAGAAAACAGGTGTCTTGTTGAAAGAATCAGCAACATCGATAGAAGGATTAGTCCAATAAGACCTAACTCAGAAGCGACTTCTAAAAAGATATTGTGGGGATAATTACGGATGTCTTCTCCTTCATGAAGAATGGGCCATGAGCCAATCCCATTTCCAAAGATCGGCTGCTTCATCCAGTAGACGATCGAATCCCAATAATAGCTAGACCTTACTCCTGCTGAGGTCACATCTTCACCTTCGAAAAATGACATTAACCTTGATAAAGTAATCAGTGGTTGATTGGTAAGGATTAGATATACAATTGTACTGATCAGTAGAAAGATGATAACAAGTGCTGTTAGAGCATAGCTTTTCATCTTAATTTGATTTTTTTGAATGGTTAGTGAGTAAAATAGTGGTACGAGTAAGGCTAAAAATGTTCCTATTAATGGTCCACGTCCACCCAATACTAGCAAAGAAGATAGCATAGAAATATACACTATTAAACTCGTTAATTTTTTAACCACACTATTGGCATAAAAGAGCATGTAACCTGAACAAATAATGGCTCCTAGGCTTATAAGTTGACCTGTTCCCAAATAACTACTGCCCATTACATTTACAAAGCCAGCACGATCTGAATGAACATACACTATGCCTACCTGAGCTGCAAACCAAGCTCCTAATATAAAGGTCAACTGCAGAAAACGTTTGATTCTTCCAGAGGATGAAGCAATAATGACACTTGTTGAGAAAATGGATAGAAAGACTGTACTTGACATAAAAAGCACTTTCTCAGATGCATACACGCTACTAGGTGACCATAACAAACTAACTATCATATAGGTAAGAAAGAGAATGTAGAGGCCATTAACAGATCCGGCATGACGATCCATTAACCAGTTTCTTTTTAGGCCTAGTATATAAAAACAGTAAACACTACTAAGACCGAAAAAAAATAAGGTTAGGTCCAAAGGGATGATCGAACTTATAAAAGGGTCTCCTTTATACAAACCGGCAAATAAGAATAAAATAAACACAGCTTCAAATGAAAAAAAACTTCTAATAAAAGAGGTAATCCTTAATAAGTTGTTCTTTTTCATTTGATCCCCCACCTTGCGACCTAGTTCTGTTATCATATTCCCTAATGTCAAATTCCGTTTCCATATTTTAGAAATAAACCATTTCTTATAATCTATAATATTTAGCTGCTATGTCTTTATCTTTTAATGCATTTCTTGTATCTAAGATGATCCTTGCTTTAGCTGCGATAGCGTCATAGTCAAACTTACTATGATCCGTCGTAATCACTACAATATCTGCGTTTTGTAGATTCTCTTCGGTAACAGGGGTTGTTTTATATTGTTGGTTCCCATCCCCCCATGTATCAACATAAGGATCACTGCTTATGATTGTCGCACCTCTATTACGTAAATGCTTCGCTATCAATAAGACAGGTGATTCTCTAACATCACTTATATCTTTTTTGTAGGTAACTCCCAGTAAATAGATGGTGGATCCTTTAATCGGTTTTCCTTCATCATTCAGTATCTTCCCAATTTTTTCTACCACAAAGTCTGGCATACTATTATTAATTTCTCCGGCTAATTCTATAAGTCTTGTATGATAATTATACTCACGTGCCTTCCATGTTAAATAAAAAGGGTCAATAGGAATACAGTGCCCTCCGATTCCTGGACCTGGATAAAATGGCATGAAACCATATGGCTTGGTGGCAGCTGCTTGAATAACCTCCCAGATGTTTAATCCCATCTTGTCACATAAAATCGCCATTTCATTAGCTAGCGCAATATTGATATTTCTAAACGTGTTTTCATAGACTTTCTCCATCTCTGCAACAGCCGGACTTGACACTTCATGTACATCTCCTTCTAACACCATCCGATACAATGTTGCAGCTACCTTCGTACAAAGAGAAGTTACTCCCCCCACCACTTTCGGTGTATTTTTTGTATTAAATAATGCATTACCGGGATCAATACGTTCTGGGGAATAGGCTAGAAAGAAGTCCTTCCCACATTTGAGCCCTGACTTTTCTAATGTTGGCTTTAGCACTTCCTCTGTCGTTCCTGGGTATGTGGTACTTTCTAAGACAATTAATATCCCTGGGTGCAAATTCTTCTGTATTTGCTCTGTGGAAAATTGTACATAGCTTAAATCTGGCTGTTTGTAGATATCTAAGGGAGTAGGGACACAGATTACTACTGCATCAACCTTTTTTATGAATGAATACTCTGAAGTTGCAATGATTCTTTTCTTGTCAACCATCTGTCTCAAATCCTCATCTGCAACATCTGATATATAATTTTCTCCCTTGTTGACCATATCGACCTTCTGCTGTTGAATATCAAACCCTATAACCTGAAACCCTGCTTTTGCCTTTTCGACAGCAAGTGGAAGGCCAACATACCCTAGTCCTACTACTCCAATTACTGCTTTCTTGGATTCAAATTTCTTGATTAACTGTTGAGCAAAGAGTGAGTCGTTGGAAGCTAATGAATCCATATATTTTCCTCCTATCTAGATGACCTCTCCAAAACTACGCATATCAGGGATTCATGGGTTTAATTTCGGAAAAACATTCCTTCAATTAAACCCAAAAATCAGGAGATATCATTAAACCATTTTTTACCATACTATTAGTTCCATAGTCCTTATGTAACGGCATATATCTCGCATTTGTGAATAAACCCACACTTTCAAGTCATATTGGTTTTCAAAAAAAAGATCCGGATACCGGATCTACTGCTTTACATATTTAATTAAAGGTTCTTAGCAAGACCTGGCTAGTACCTATAATCACTCAGCCTCTCTTATTGCTAAAGAAATCTTTAACCGTTGAAATAACATAGCTTTGATCCTCTTCTGTCAGTTCAGGATATAACGGAAGCGCTAGTGTACTTAATGATGCCTTTTCAGCCTCCGGAAAATCACCGATATTATATCCTAAATGTTTATAAACTTCTTGCAAATGCAGTGGTTTTGGATAGTACACGCCTGTTTGTATTCCATGTTTTTGTAAATATTCCCTCAGCTGATCTCTTGATGGAGTTTGAATAATATATAGATGATAAACTGAATAGTGATGGTTTTGTTCAGTAGGAAGTGTAAGTGGTAAGCTATTAAAGGAATGGTTATATTCAGCTGCTTTTTTTCTTCTTAATTGATTAAAAGTGTCCAAATGAGGTAATTTCACATGTAATGCTGCCGCTTGTAGAGGATCTAATCGACTATTATAACCGATGTGTGAATGATAATACTTTTGACTACTACCATGTATTCGTAAGACTTTTAGCTTATTTGCTAAGTCAAGATCATTTGTTACAATCATCCCCCCATCACCAAATCCACCTAAATTCTTAGTAGGGAAAAAAGAAAAGCACCCAGCATTCCCTAAACAACCAACTTTTTTTCCTTTGTAGGAGGAGCCAATTGCCTGACAGGCATCTTCTATAACAAAGAGATTCCGTCTATTTGCAATCTCTAAAATTTCATCCATATTTGCAGGTTGACCAAATAAATGCACAGGGATGATTGCTTTTGTTTTTGAAGTAATGGCAGCTTCAATCTTTGACACATCAATATTGTAGGTAACAGGATCAATATCAACGAATACTGGGATTGCGTTTAATTTTGAAATGACTTCAGCTGTCGCAAAGAAGGTAAATGGAGTTGTAATGACTTCATCCCCCGAACTAATCCCCATTGCATCTAGGGTTAACTGTAAAGCATCTGTTCCATTGGCTACTCCAATAGCGTACTTAACCTCACAATACTCTGCCATCGCTTTTTCAAAATCCTCAACCTTAGGTCCCATGATATACTGACCGCTTAATAACACTTCTGTTAATTCTTTATGAATCTCGCTTTCTAGTAAATGATATTGCCCTGCCGTATCTAGTAAAGGTATTACTTTATGACGATTCTCCATATCACACCATTCCTTATTCTTTACTCATAATTTGAACGTCTTCCCTTGTTCCGCTGCCTTATAGATGGCTAGAACGAGCTCAAGTGCCTTTCTGCCATCCTCCCCCGTTACAGCTGGTTCTTTATTATTTTTTACAGCTTCAATCATATCGGATATCATATGTTGGTGACCCGGAAGACCAAAAGGATCTTGCTTTATCTTTTCCTTCATGTATTGACTGTGTTCCTTTGGTTCACCCTCAAATTCCCAGTGCTCAATCCAATTGGCAGTAGGACCACTAATGACAGCACTTCCAGACTCCCCAAACATACTGATGGATTCTTTATAGTTAACTGGAAAGATTGTAGAGGTCGCTTCAATAACTCCTAATGCCCCATTCTTAAATTTGACAATAGCAGCTGCCAGATCCTCTACTTCAATATTTCTTAACCTAGTATCTGCGTAAGCTTGCACCTCAGCGACATCACCAACAAGCCATACCAAGAGATCAAGATTATGGATAGCCTGATTCATTAATACTCCACCGTCTTGATTTTTGGTACCACGCCAACTAGCTTGTGAAAAATAGTCATCATTGCGATTCCATAGGACCGATGCATTAACAAGGTTGATCTTTCCGAACTTTTTCGCCTCTATTGCTTTTTTCATTTCCAGTATGGCTGGTCGAAATCTATTTGGATGAACAATAGATAGTTTTACATGATTCTTTTTACAAGCATGAATAATAGCATCAGCATCTTCCAACGTTAATGCCATAGGCTTTTCTAAAATAACATGCTTTTTCGCGGCTGCTGCCTTTATGGCCAAAGCTGCATGTGTTCCACTGGGGGTACAAATGTTAACCACGTCAATTTCCTTATTGTTTAACAACTCTTCAAAGCTTGTATACTTTTTAGCCTTGTAATCGGTATAAAAGCTTTCTAATCGATTAGAATCTGTATCACATATAGCAAGTAATTTGGCATCATTTATGGCTAAGATTGCTTTTGCATGTTTTTTTGCAATATGACCACAGCCCACAATAGCAAAGTTCATAACTCTATATCACCACCTCTCTTTTTGGTTACTCTATTCTGAATGAAGGTACAATGTTCTTGATTTCTCGTCTAATTATATGAGGTTCGTCCTCTAGTACCTCTAGTAATCTCTCTAGCTGTCTCTCAAATTCCGAAAAATTTATTTCAAGCATATTTCCAATAAAAATTCGATCATGAGTGGTTTTACTATTGTTCTCCCCATCCAACATTAGTTCTTCAAAAAGCTTCTCACCAGGTCTCATTCCGATAAACTTAATTTCAATCTCTCGGTAGGGCTCAAAACCTGAAAGCTTAATCATGTCTTCAGCTAAATTGACGATTTTTACAGGCTCCCCCATATCAAGAATGAAAATCTCTCCGCCTGAGGCAAGTGCTCCTGATTGAACGACAAGCAGGACGGCTTCTGGAATCGTCATAAAATAACGGGTCATATCAGGATGTGTAACAGTAATTGGACCACCAGAAGCAATTTGCTTTTTGAAAAGGGGAATAACACTGCCCCTACTTCCTAGTACATTTCCAAACCGAACCGAGGCAAAAATGGTTTCACTCTCTTTACTTAATCCGTGTATATACATCTCCGCTATCCGTTTCGATGCCCCCATTACACTCGTTGGATTCACTGATTTGTCAGTAGAAATTAAGATAAATTTGTTCGCTTTATACTTGTGAGCACCATCTGCTACAATCTTTGTGCCGATTATATTATTCTTAATGGCTTCACTTGGATTTGCCTCCATCAATGGAACATGCTTATGTGCGGCTGCATGGAATACTACATTTGGCTGATAGCTTTTAAATATCAACTCGATCCGTTCTTGATCTTGAATATCAGCAATGAGTGGGATGATTTGTTCGTGAGGGAAGGATTGTCTTAATTCTTGTTCAATGGAGTAAATACTGTTTTCACCATGTCCTAGTAAGAGTAGAGTTCGAGGGGAAAATTCTAAGATTTGTCTACATAGCTCTGACCCAATTGAACCACCAGCACCCGTGACAAGTACGATTTGACCAGATAAATAGTTCTTTATTTCTTCAATATCAAGTTGAATGATGTCTCTTTTTAATAAATCTTCTACCTCTACATTTTTCACTGTATTAATTGATAGCTTGCCATGAATCAGTTCATCAATTCTTGGGATAACCGTAATTTTAGCTTCTGTCTGTTTACAGATCTCCACTATTTTCAATAACTCTTGCTTTTGAACAGATGGTAATGCCACGATTATGTGATCAACTTGATGCTGTTGAACCAGGCTTTTTATGTTTTCACGATTTCCCAATACTGGTAATCCATATATTTTCTTCCCATACTTGTCTAGAGCATCATCAATAAACCCAATCGGTTGTAATGGTGTTTCATGACTTTCTTTAAGTTTTTTAACCACTAATGTCCCACAATCACCAGCACCAACTACAAGTGTACGATTTTTTATTTTTTTAGTTTGGAAGAGTTCAGTTAGGGATACCTTCTGCAAGCCTCGAAATCCTACTAATAATAAAATAATAGTTTGTAAGCAAAAAATCTGAATCATTATTGGAATCGAAGTAACAACGAGTGAGAACCCGATAGCCCCCATACACCCACTGATTAATATACACATAAAAAGTGAGAGAAAATCCCGGATACGAGCATATTTCCAAATGCGAAAGTATTGTTTAGATATCTTCATAGCAAAACTGATAAAGAAGGATAAAACCAAACTGTACGGAAAATAAATTTCACTATAATCCTGATTCAAATTACCTTCATAAAATAAAAGATATCCAGAGAAGACACTTATTTGAATAAGAATTACATCTACTAGAAACATGAAAAAATAGGTTAATCGTTTCATAACGTTCTCCTTTTATAATGTTGATGTACTAACCTTGTTGTCAGGATTGTTTTCTTTTTATTAAATTCAATACATTCTTCTCTTTATGCACTGTTCCATTTAATACAGCACCTAATATCGAAGTATTATATCCAGTAATTTGCGATATTGTATTTCCTATTTCTTTTTGTGTAGTTTTCCCATGTCCGACAACCATGAGGACATAACTGTAGGATAAGCATAAAGATTGTAATTTAAAGGCATGTTCAGCTGATGGTGTATCAACAATAATCACATCAATCTTATTTAAGACTTGTGTAAGAGGATCTAAAGCGTCAACCTCTTGATCAAAATTTGTAGAATCAGTAGTTCCAGCGGTCATTAAGAATAAGTTTGGGATATCAGTTACTTTTATGAGATTTTTTAGTGATGTTTGTGATAGATCTTGTAATCCTAGCTCATTAGTGATTTCAAAAATATCATGAAGCTTAGGAGACACACTATTTCCGTCAATTAATAATACTTTTCGGTTTTGAATGGCATAAGAGATGGCTAAATTTGTTGCAACAAATGTTTTACCTTCTCCTGCTTTTGTTGATGTTACCAGAAGAGTCTTTGGCAACACTTCTATTCTCTGATTCCTCACTTTGCTTCTATGTTTATTTGTCATTCTATCTATTTGGTTATAAAGTATATTAAATGATTGAGTGACCTTGGTATTTAAAGATGTACTGACTTGGTTAATCAGCGGAAACTGTTCTGTCTGTTTTAATTTAAAGTATGTTAAAATACTAGACTTCCACGCATATGGGATCGTGATAATTGTGTGCAATCCCACTTCCTTCAAATCCTCTTCTTCCTTAATTGTCTCATCATTCACCTCTTTAAAGAGTATGATCGTATAGGTAGTCATGAATGTTAAAATAGTACTAACCATAAGGATGAGAGGATAACTTGGGGATATCGGTTCTTCTTTTTGTTCTTCACTGTTTGTTACCTCAAGCTCTACCATCACATTTCGATAACCTGATAGTTTAGGAATTTCCTCCTTTACCACTTCTAATAGACTCTTGAGAATATCTTCCGCTTTTTCTATAGAATTCTCTTTTACTGTAATATTCATTAGTGGTGTTTCTTGAATTAGCGTAACATCAATATTTTCCTTTAACTCTTTTGTGGTTAGTTTGTACTCCTGCAGTTCCGTTTGTACCCTCTTTAAAATCACTGATGTTGTGATCATTTCTTTGTAGGTATACATGTTTTTAATGGCCTCGTTTATATTTCCATCCCGTTGCTCTTCTTCTACAGTAATAAAAATTTTAGCATTCGCCTCATAAACAGGTTTGACAAAAACATAGCAAATCACAACAGTAAACATCATACTTCCTAGCAGAATGGTTAAAATTGTCCATTTCCACTTGTTCAAAGTCGAAATTAAAAAGGTAAGATCAATCTCCTTAGAGTTCATTTCTCATAATCAGCCTCCGTAACCTTATAGTGACTCATTTACATGATTTGAATTGTTTTAAAAAGCCGTGATCATCTTTTATCGCCATAAGCATCTATCAATCTCTTAGTATCTCTTGATACACATGCTTAACGTTATTCCACATTCCATGATTAAAATTTGAATTATGCCATAGGATTACGAAGCTACCTTTGTATTTCTTTACTTTTTGTTTGAGTTGACTGATCCGATGTAGCATCCATTCTGGTCTTAGATGATCTTCTTGATAGGCAAAGGTTGATTCCATCATGATTAATGGCTGTTCTTTTAGTTGTAATGGTCTTCTTTCAATTATGTCGAAAACTCGGTATTCATAGCAGGTACCTGCTCGAAATCCTTCCATTTCGGCGAAACCTAGAGTCATATCAACCGTCATGTCATTGTCATCCCAGATTCCCCATGTGTTCGGTACATCAAATCGCAAATAATGCTGACGGCCCTCCTTAACCTGAAATCCAAGCATATGCTCTAGCCCCTCTTTTTCCTGTTTCCATAACACAGGATCATTGTAGGTATTGTAGCTCGGATGGAAACCAATGATATGATTTCGCTTCACAATACGCTGAATCACATCCTTTACATGTGGGTCATTCAGCTTATACTTCCGATCAAATTTCGTCACACCGCCGTTCATAAAGAAAAACCTTGATTGAATTCCTTGTGCTTCGGATTGGTCCATTATTTCATCAAATGTATCAAAAGGATCCTTTTCTTGGTTAGTTTTTATATTCCAATACTGCTTGAGTCGCTTAAATGAAAGTTTTACATCTTTCCTTAAGGTTATATCTCCTATCATTGTTCTTAGTACATCTACTGGAGTGTCCCATAAACAAACATGATCAACATCATGAGTAGGGACGATCGTAAATGTCCGCTCTAACCTTTCTTGCTCTATTCCAATAAATTGGAGCATATTCCAGAGCATCTCTGTGTACTCATTCACGATCGGTCGATCTAAAAATTGATGCTTGCTAGCAAGACTTTCTGTTGCTGGAAAACGATCCAAGGAGTCGCGAGTCTCGTTCACATATTCCTCCCATCTTGTTAACATAAAGAAAGAAGAAGCAAACACATCAATACCACATACAATCCTTTCATCACTTACATCTATTTCATCTGTCCCATATATAATAGGAATATCTTGTTCCGGTATAAATTCATTTATTGTAGACATAATCTTAGTTGGAATGAATGACTCATAGAGATAGCCTATAGAGGACTGTATACTCGAAAAAAAGTGATCTTTGATTATTAAATCTTTTCCATTTGGTAATAAGATTTCATAATCATTTTTTGTGTGAGTTTCTATACGAAATTGTAATCCTAAAAAATCTTTTAATAGCACATTCACAATATAAGTCCGTTCTGCCAAAAATTGTTCAGGTAGTAAGACCTTCAACTTTACCATTCTCCCTTGTCACTAGAAACTACAGACTAGGTCTAAGCATAGTCTTTAATCATCATTACAGGATTAATACAATCAACCTATTCTAGGTAGAATCTCTCAGTGACGGCTACAGCCTATTAAAAGTGAAAGAACGCAAAAAAGAACCTAATCAGGTTCTAAAGTTTTTATTGTAGACTTTTCAAATGCAGTTTTATGGCAATCTTACATAAAATATATAGGGCAATATAGGAGCATAGCATTACCGTTGAATAGATGAGAACAGCATAACTAGGTGATAAATGGAGATAAGAAGATAGACTTATGCCTAGCACGACTAAAATGACACGTGAAAAGTCCCATACCAATTCCCAGTTTTGCCTTTGTAAGATGTCAAGCGTGGAAGATAACGGAGACATGGTAAACTGAGCAAGGTACATGAGAGCTAAGAATTGAACATACACTCCAGCATCCTTCCACTCAGCACCAAATATAAACTGAAACAACCATGGACTGAGGAATAGTAACAAGATGGTTGGAATTACCCCCCACATAAATAATTGTTTTGCAGTCCTATTAAACAGATTCTGGAATTTCAAAGGATCCTCTCTCGCATATTTTGCACCTTCCCCCAAAAATACTTGCGCTACAGCAGTTCCAACTAATCCCATCGGTGCACCTACTACACGATCACTAAGTGCCCACAAACCAGCAACCCCAGTGCCATAATTCATTGCGATTAATAATGGCGTAATCTGTAACGCTGCTCCATTTAAGAGCGATGACCACGAGGAGTAAAGAGGAAAACGTCGGTATAATTTTGCAACCTCGATCATTTTACTAACTGTTATATGATGAAAATTTCTTCTGTGCTTTTTCCAAACTAATGTAGCAAGTAACCCACTTCCTCCCATTCTCCCTAAGCTATCTCCAAGTAATAAACCAAAATTACCTAGCTTTAAAAAGCCAAATAACAATTGTACTACCAATTGCACAATGCTTTGATTCAATTTTGTCACGGTCACCAACAGATAATCCCTTTTCCGAATCGCCCAGTGATTTAGTGATTGATACAAGCCAATTCCTAAGATACTCAACCCAATTAACCAATAATATTGTTGAAGCTCCTCTATATCAAGAAGCGATAATACCTCATCACCAATAACTAGGAAACTGCTAAACATGATTGCTGTGATAGTGATCGACAAAATTAAAGATAAGGCGAGTAGGTTTAATGCCTGATCTTCTTCATCTGGAAGTGGAATGGCAAGTGGATAGCGGAGGTCCACCACTTTTGAACAGATTCCTACAATCGAAATAAAAATCATGAGTACTCCAAAATCATTCGGCGTATACAACCGTGTTAATACTGGGGACAGGATGACTTGAAGCCCTTGTGCTACTGCGGTTCCTCCCGCCAATAGTATTACCTTATTTAAAAATCCATGTCCTTTTAACTTTTGAAGCATGACAGTCATCTGTTTCATCGCATGAACTCATCTACAATAAAATTTCTAAGTTTAATTAGAAACGAATTTGTTTTTGATATCGATAAATAAGGCTTTTGGATTGCACCAAAACTCCGATAAAACTTTTCCACCCCTGGAATCATACTTCCTTCAAAATCAAAGCTTTTAGTGACGCTAGCGGAATACTTAATAGCTTCCCATGCTAAAAGACTGTTAGCTTGACTACTTCTTAGTTGAGGGTCACTACCCGTCATCAGGCAATACGCACTTTGCTGATCCCACACCACATACAAAACAGAATGAATTCTTTGCTGATCATCCTCTGCAAAAAATATCTTACGGCACTGTTTTTGTGCGCACGCCGCATCAAGTCTTTTCACATAGTCCAAATCATAGCTCATCTCCGCACCTTGTCGATCAAACGTTTTCTTATTCACGTAATAAAACTTTTCAATATCATCATCACTATAAACATTTACTAGTTGCTTCGCCTTCTTAATACTTCCTCTGCATTTCGGTTTAAAGTTTTCATATACTTCATCCAGATTCTCTAAGTTTTCGATTACATACGTATAGTTTGTTTCCTGTTTAAACTGCTTCCAATAAAAGGGGAGCCAGTTCGTTACGGAATAGTGAAATGATGTTTGAAAATAATCATAAGCAGGAAGCTTTTCTATTAACTGTTCATAAAGATCCATTTCGTTGGATAGTTTTTTTACATACTTCCCATCTAACGGCCGTGTCCAGACTCCTATAAATGGAGTTAGTTTTGGCATTGTTAGGACTTTAAAAATACCGCGAGATTTCGTCACATAAGGTAAGCTTGCAACTATATCGTTACCTTTTTCGACAATAGCAACATCCCATTGCTCTTCACCCACTAACGCGTCAAGCCACCAGTCCTTTGAGAAAATCGAAATCGATGGCTCTCTTATGCATAGTTCCCGATATTTTTCTTGATTTGTTCTTTCCTTCATACTCAACCTTTCATCACTCCCAAGCTACATCGTGTCAGTACTATTAGCGTATTCAGGGTAATGAAAAGTGCTAAAACTATAATTGGTATTTAAGGCAAAGCCAAAGCTGGTTCCGGGGATGCAAATACCATTCTTAGATAAAAAAACTCATAATACTTTTTTAAGATTGCATTCTAAAGATCGATTTTCATGTTAATTTTACATCATCAAAAAGAAACCTAGAAAAACCGGATTATTAGGAAAAAGTTAATTAGTCGTTTGTTTAAATTGTAGTGATTATTTACTATATCAAAATACAACCTATTAGGCTTTTAAGTGGACCAAAACCACAACAAATTTTCATTATAAAAAGCCTAGAAATTTTTTCCTAGACTTAAAGATTTTATTTAAACTTGATACCTGAAATAATCAGTCACAGCACAATTAGGCTGTGTCCCTGGTACAAAATCTGCTAGCTTATTCAAAAAATAACAGGATTCTGGAAAATGATGCTCTAAGAAGCGCAAATCCGTTGAGTTGAACACTTCGTCATCTTTAAATCGCTCTAATACATATTCCACCGTTTCATTAAATGAGGCTACCGATTTAATGACCTCTTGAGCAAATTGAATTTGTCCCGGAAAGTTTGGCGGGACGAAGCGTAAATAGCCTTTTATTGCCTCATTTTTCAACATATGAGCTGATACCACTTTAATCATTGTATTCACACGTTCAAGGAGAAGCTGCTCTACTCCGTCCAGTGATCTTCTTAATAAGGAAGCATGACCAAGCTGATCTTCTAGCCATAAATCCAATAAGTCCACTAACGGAAGCGGAGGATAATCCATGCCCTTCACATAGTATTGAAGGATTCGTAAGTATTCAGCATTTTCATTGGTTGTACCGTTAAAGTAAGTAGGAGTGATGTTTATTTTCACTTCGTTATTAATTCTAAGATTCATAATTTTGCCTTCAAAACGATAATAATCATAAGCTGCTGGAGCAGAGATCTGTGAAAACTCAATCAGTGCCGGAGAGCTTACATCACTTTGACTTGATATTTGTTGAAGCTGCCCCCTAATTGCAGCAAATCTCGAAATAAACCCATTTGCCTCATTGACCAGTCTCGTTTCTGCTGGAGATAGATAATCCCTCACGAAAATGGCATGATCTAAAAGAATATTCACCCAGAAATAGTGTTCTTCCCATGGAGTAAGCTTATTATTTCTATTCACAATCATCCCCCTCACTTTAGAAACCCTATATATATATAGTATTAAAAATAATCAGTAACATGAATAAATTACCGGCTAATGCAGAAAATGTTAAAAAAGGGAATGGAGCCACTAACATGCGCCAGTTTCGTAATCGTTACTATAAAGAGTGGGAAAAACAAGCGCAGGGCCATAACGACCCCTCCATTAAAACCGAGTTTTCTGAAGAGATAACACAAAACACTAATCAACCAACTACCAGTGCAACTTCATTGTTTGCTCAATTTCAGAAGCACTTTGAACTTACTGCAGATTTAACAACGGTAACCTTTAAACATCTTGGAATGACCATTTACTATTTTGACTATCTAGTCGTCAAGGAAATATTCGAGCAGCGAGTAAAGGATATACGTGAACTGAAGAGTGATGAGCTTGAGAACTATTTATATCGGTCTTCCTATAATGAGTTAACTGATTATTCTAAGGTGGAGGACTCGATTTTCCACGGAAATGCCATTCTTTTTTTTCAAGAAAAAGCATATGAACTTCCCGTAAAGGATGGGGAAGCTCGGGCTGTTACAAGCTCAGATGTGGAATCAGCGATAGTTGGTCCTCATGATTCATTTGTAGAGTCCATTAGTACAAATCTTTCACTTATACGTAGAAGAATTATAAGTTCCAAATTAAAAGCCATTAAATTAGTAATCGGTACAATCTCAAAAAAAACAGTTTATCTTCTCTATATAGAAGATCACGTCTCAAAAGAAGAAGTAACCTTACTAGAAAAGCGAATAGCATCAATTAAAAATGATGGAATTCTTGACACCAATATGTTAGTTCAATTAATTGATGACAATCCACATTCTCCATTTCCGCAATTTTTTGTGACAGAACGGCCGGATATAAGCGTTTATAAACTCTTTGAAGGTAAGATTGTCGGTTTAATCGAGGATAGTCCGCACGCTTTCTGTACACCAACAGGCTTTTTAGATTTTATGGAAACAACTGATGACTTTGGACAGAGGTGGGTAGTTGGTACATTTATTAAGCTATTACGGATTGCCGCCCTCCTCATTACTATTTTTTTCACACCTCTTTATGTATCAGTGACGACACATCATTACGAAATGATTCCTCAAGCTTTATTGCCTACTTTGGTTGAATCGAGGAGTAGAGTTCCGTTTCCTCCTATTATAGAAGCCTTGTTCTTAGAGTTTTTATTAGAATTATTACGAGAAGCAGGGGCCAGGTTACCCACTAAAATAGGTCAAACCATTGGTATAGTGGGTGGGATTGTTATCGGACAGGCAGCCGTGGACGCTGGGATTACAAGTAATATCCTGATCATTGTGGTTGCAGCTTCAGCCATTGCATCCTTTGTCATTCCAAGTTATTTAATGAGTGCCTCTATTCGAATCGTTCGGTTTGCTTTTATTATTATGGCAGCTGTTTTAGGAAATATTGGCATTGTGTTTGGTTTTGGTTTACTTGTTATTCATTTAACAAGCATAACGAACCTAAACTATCCTTATTTAATGCCACTATCGCCTACACGCCCCCTATATTGGAAATACTCTTTATTCAGAGGGGCTATTAAAAAAAATAACAAATCTGAAACAAGGTAAGATGTCATAGCTAAAGTAGGGTGACCCATGAAAGAACGTCTAAATCCTTTCCAGGCTTCAGTTCTCATTTATATGATTCAGTCAGGTGTTATGTTGTTTTCCTTACCACGATTGACTGCTGAAACATTTGGAACAAATGGATGGATTGGTATCATCATTGTCTGGCTCATTGCCAATATAAACATTTATATTATTTGGCTTGTATTTAAGTTAGGGAAGGAACGGTCGGTATTTGAAATTTTTACACGCATCCCTAAAATCTTCATGACCCCACTCTATCTGTTAATTGTTGTTGTTTGGATTGGCCTTGGTACCTTGGTCATGTTGAAATTTATCATGCTAACGAAAATGCTGTTTTTTCCTTTTCTTCACAACATGGTCTTAATGATTATCTCCTTACTGTTAAGCTATATGTTGATCAAGGGTGGAATTTATCATATCAGTAAAGCAACCGTTGTCTTATTTTTCTTTACGGTTTGGACTACTTTGCTATTATTTTTACATCTAAAAGAATTTAGCTTCACACGACTTAGTCCCTTTATCTTTCAAGGTGAGAAAGACTTGATCAAAGGCGGAATCAATATCTATTCATCGCTATTGGGCTATGAATTATCGCTTTTATTTGTCCATTTAATTGCAAAAAAAAGACTTTTCTCTTTACTTATGGGAAATTGTATCACCTCTTTCATCTATGTTTCTATTTGTATTGTTAGTTTTGGATTTTTTAGCTTTGGTCAATTAACACAGGAAATGTATCCATTAATCGCATTACTCGAATACATAAAATTTCCTGTCCTAGAACGGGTTGAGAACTTTATCTTCTCGCTATTCGGCCTTAAAGTTCTCATCACTTTGGTTATGTATTTATGGGGGGCAAAGGAGATCATGGATCATACTTTACCAAAACTGAAGCAGACGTATATGATGATCGGTATTATTCTGATTAGTTTCTCCATGTCCCTTTATCCCTCGATTATGAGAGAGGTGGATATGCTCTTGGAGTATTTGACTTATGCCGGCATAGCCATTGCGTTTCTACTTCCGATTCTAGCGTTAACTGTTGTTGGATTTGAAAAGTTATTGAAAAAGGAATATTCAAAAAATGGTTAAGTGGAGAACATTTTTATTTCTATTACTGTCTTGTATCCTTGCAACTGGTTGCTCCGATGTGAAAATAATTGATGATCTTGCTCTTATCAATGCTGTTGCCTATGATAAATCAGATGATAAAGAAAACCCCATTAACGTAACCATCACCTTTCCCATCATCACAAAGGATGGAAAATATGACCGAAAAAATTTAAGCGCCAACGCAAAATCAAGTAAATCTGCCAGAGATAAATTAGACCGCGAAACCGATCTTCAGTTAGAAAGTGGTCAACTTAGGGTCGCACTATTTGGAGAGGATTTAGCAAGAGAAGGCATCCTCAAGCATATTGACACATTGAGTAGAGATCCTAGTATCGGTACTAGAGTGATGCTTGGACTTGGAATGGATAAGGCAAGCGAGCTTTTAGAAATTGAGGTTGATTCGGAAGGACAGAATGCCACTTATTTAGAACGCTACCTTCAGAGAATTCATCAGACAAGCACAGATATCATTTATGATATCTTCCATTTTAACCGCGATTATTACGACGAAGGAATCGACCCAATCCTACCTGTTTTTAATACCACCAAAAAAGACATAAAGTTTGATGGAATCGGTTTATTTCAAGATGACAAATTGATCGATCTATTAAGTTCTGACGAATCAGGAATGCTGTTTTTTCTGAAGGAAAAAATCGATCACGGCTCATTGGATATGGAAGTTGACGATGAAGGCGAAGAAAGTGCGGTTATCATGCTTAGCTACGTACAAACCACTCATAAAGTAAAAGCAACGTACTCTTCTCCTGACTCACTTAGTGCCACTATCTACATTAAGATGAAAGGAAACGTGCAAGAGTATACAGGTATGCAGGACCTAGCCGACCCTAAAGTTCAAATGAAAATTGAAAAAGACCTCCGCACACAAATAGAGGAAAAGTCCCGTGAGTTAATCAAAACGCTACAAGACCTCCAAGTCGACTCGATTGGCGTAGGAAGATACGTAAAAAATAAGATGTCTTACAATGACTGGAAAGCATTAGACTGGCACGAAGAGTTTTCCAAAATGGATATTAATGTGGACATTGATGTTAAGTTGAATAATATTGGGAAGTGGAAATAGGTGGGACGGGGGACCTGTCCCTGGGACAAGGGGACAGGCACCTTGTCCCAAAAAAAGTATACAGATGCTTAACTATTACTAAAAAGAGACAGTGTGACCAACACTGTCTCTACATCTATTGATAATATTCATTCAATAACTGAAGCGTCCTCTTCCACTCATTTCTATATTGTTTCCTCTTCACTTCTTCTAACCTTGGTTGATAGGTTGTGAGTTGACCTTCAGGTAACATCTCATCCATCTCCCACCACTCACAAGCTTCACCCAGTAGTAATGCAAGCCCCAACGAAGTTGTTTCTGACACATCAGGCACAACAACCGGGACACCTAACAAATCGGCTTGCATCTGCATTAGATACGGGTTAACGACCAGACCTCCATCAACTTTTAAGGTTGAGATGTTGATGTGAGTTGATTCCTGAATGGCTTCAACTACATCTACAACTCGATGAGCGATCCCTTGGAGAATAGCTTTGATCATTTCTTCCTTACCTGTTGAATGAGTAAATCCTAAAAAGAGTCCTCTCGCATCTGCATTCCAATGCGGTGCCCCAATCCCGCTTAAAGATGGTACAAAGATTAGATTATCATCAATCTCAACCTCTTTTTCCATCCAACTGTTAGAGAGCTTCTGAAGTTGCTCCATATTTTGAAAAAGTGATAGGGAATCCATTGCCCATTCAAGGACCGAACCTGCAGAAAAAATGGAACCATCTGATGCAAACGTTGTTTTTCCATTCTTGCTCCATACTACCGATTTTAATAAGGAATCATTGGCATCTGTCAAACAATCTTCCCCTATGTTCATATAAACAAAACAGCCAGTTCCATATGTACACTTGGCATCACCTTTTTCAAAGCATTGATGTCCATAAAGGGCAGCAGGTTGATCGACGATACTTACCCGAATAGGGGCATGAATTCCACAAAACACCTCAGGGTCTGTCCATCCAAATTCACTGACAGTTGGTTGAATGGTAGGAAGGTAGCTACGATCCACATCTACAAACTGCAGAAGCTCATCATCCCAATCCTGACTATGAATATTAAATAACAGTGTTCTAGCAGCCGTTGAGTGGTCCGTTACATACGAGCTAAAGTTCGTCATGTTGGCAATCAACCATGTATCTAATGTTCCAAATCGTAAGGCAGAAGGGGAAGCCTCAAGCAACTGCTTGACTTGAGGTGCTTCCTCCAATAACCATTCGATTTTTGTTGCGGAAAAATAAGAGTCAATGATTAATCCCGTTTTTTGTTTTATTCTTTCATTCCAGCCTTCTTGCTGTAGCCAATTAGTTGCTATGGTTTCGGACCTACGACATGACCAGACCACCGCGTTGTATAAGGGGATTCCTGTTTCAGCATTCCATGCCAGAATGGTTTCTCCTTGATTTCCTAATCCAATCCCAGCGATTTGGTTTGGTTGAATTCTGGTTTTCTCTAGTACACCCCGTACGCCCTCTTTTACCTTTTCCCATATCTCAACTGGGTCATGCTCAACCCAGCCTGGCTTCGGATAATATTGAGTATGCTTCACATAGTGGTGAGCCATCACGTCTTTATTTTTAGTAAATAGCATGACTTTCGTACCGGTTGTTCCTTGATCGATTGTTAATAGATAGTTTTCCATTTCACACCCACTCTACTACTCTTTTATTCCAATTTTTCCAGCTAACATGTTCTTTCTAAAGGAGATGAAGTAAAGAATAACCCCTACCAACATTAGGATTCCTGCTACAATGGCCACTTGGTGGAAGGCACTTGGTATGGTTAAGATTCCAATTTCAATGACAAGCCAGATGATGGTCAGATATGTTACTGGCTTTCTCCACTTACCAAGAGTAAATGAATCGGTTGGTGGTAAATCCTTTGATTTCCGAGCATACGCACAGACCGTAATTAAATAAAGGATTGCCGGTAACACGGCTGTTGCTCCAACAAGTAACGTTAAGGAGTCTGCAAATAAAACGGCGATAATTCCAAGGCCTAATACAAGAAGGATAGCATTCGTTGGCACAGATCCTCCCTCAGATACCTTTTTAAACACCTTCGCTCCGTAGAACACATTGTCTCTAGACATGGCAAAGATTAATCTTGATGCTGATGCCATGATAATAAGTCCACAAGCAAAGATTGAGATGATTACTAGAACTAAGAATAAATTTGCAGTTGTTTTTCCTAGATAATGTTGTAAGACATAAGGAATCGGGTTAGCGGAGTTTGTTGCTGCGGCTAGGTCAGGGATCGCTATTGAGATGACGATGAGAAAAATAAATCCAATAATACCACTTAGTAGAACTGATAAAATGATAGCTTTTGGCACATTTACTTTTGCATTAACCGTTTCTTCTGATAGATTGGCAGCTGCTTCAAATCCAACGATGGTATAAGAACCCATTAATGCAGCTAATATAAAGGCTCCAAGGTATGAACCTTCTCTTGCAAGACCGTCTCCGGTATTCACAAGCATACTCCAATCTGCGTTTCCAAAAATGACAACGGCTCCAATGATGATGATAATTCCAATCATTCCAATTACTTCTGTATAAACTGCTGCATCATTAATCCTAGTAGCTAGTTTTACTCCAAAAATATTAATGAGTGCCTGAATGATCAGTGTGACAATAACGATCGTCGCAAGTGTAGTCTTTGACGTACCAAAGCCAAACATTTCCCCAACAATCGGTGCGAGTCCGTAGTTGACGGTTGGAACAACTAGCATTAAGAAACAAAATGCAATCCAACCAGAAAACCAGCCGAGTCCACGGTTTGCAATTCTTGATACCCATTGATAGGAATAGCCACTGATTGGAATTCTTCCTGCAAGCTCTGCAAAAATAAGCGCAATCAGAAGATGTCCGATTGTTACGATTGGCCACGTCCAAATTCCAGCTGGTCCTGATGTTCCAAGAACAAAGCCGTAATTCGTAAAAATACCGGTTGTAATCGAGATAAATGAAAATGCAACGGCAAAAGAACTGAATAACTTTAGGGTACGTTTTAGCTCTTGCTTATAGTGAAACCCATTTAATTCATTTTGATTACTCATTCTTGTTCCTCCTTTTTATGAAAAGACTTTGTTGACCTCTCTTACAACGATCACATTCACCCCTTTCTCCTGAAGCTTAACGATCATATCCTTTGGTGCTTTCCCATCACAGATGACCGTATGAATCTCTTCTATAGGACATACCTGTACAAAGGCTTTCGTCCCAAACTTTGAATAGTCTGCTAGTGCAAACGTGGTGGTTGCCTTTTCCACCATCATTCTACGAATCTCTTTTTCTTCTAAGTGATAATCTGTGATTACTTGAGAATCAATTCCCCCGACACCAATAAAGGCTTTATCAATGTAAAACGGTTCGATTGTTTTCAGGGCCGTAGCGCCAGACAATGCCATCTCTCCGACTCTCATTTCACCCCCAGTCAAAATTACCTTTACTCCTGGACACTCGGCAAGAGCCATCGCAACTTTTACTCCATTTGTGATAACGGTTACATTTTTCTTTTCTTTCATAAACTTCGGTATTAACAACGTTGTGGTCCCAATATCGAAGTAGACAGCATCTCCATCCTCGATCAGGGATGCTGCTTTTTTCGCAAGTGATTCCTTCTCTTTTGTATTGATCAATTCCCTTTTTTGATAAGAAGGCTCAAGACTGGCCTTCACTTGGACAGCCCCACCATGAACCTTCTTCAAATGGCCACTTTCCTCTAGTTCATGTAAATCTCGTCTAATGGTTTCCCTCGTAACCCCAAGCTTTTTACATAGGTTGGCTATACGAACAGAATGATGTTCCTTTAACTCAGTAAGAATCAATTTCTGGCGTTCTTCTTGTAACATCTTTTTCACCTTCTACTAGTTTGAATGTTGGAAGAGTTTTTGGACATTTTCAGCAAATTCGTTTGCGGATTTTGTAATGGTGCCTCTCATTAAAATATCTCCAAGTGAGGCTAAGCGACCAGTGAGCTGAAGATCCATCTCGTAGTCTACCAATGTTTCTCCGTTTTCTGTCTCAGTCAAATTGACAATTAGTTTGTTTCGGAATAAGCCAACGAGGGCAACCGGCTTTCCTGTCATTTCTACTGTAATTTGTTCCTTTTCCTTTGCATCTTTTAATTCACCACTTGCCTGAAAGGTAATGGTCATAAATTGTATCTTAACTTCCATGACAGCATCATATTTTGTGGGGCTAATCATCATGATTTCCTTACAACCAGGTACACACTTTCCTAACTTCTCCGCATCCATAAAGACCGACCAAACCTCATCTTGACTTGCTTCTATTAAAAATTGGTTTTTTAAATACAAATTATTTCAACTCCTTTATAAAACACTTTTCATTACATATTGACCTTGCTCTATTGAATGTTCATGCTGATCATCTCCAGCCGTTGTACAGGACCCTGCAGCATAAACACCTTTTACATTCGTTCTTCCTTTTTCATCTACAATAATATGATGGTGAGGATCCCGCTCAATCCCCGTTCCTTTCAAGAAGAAGGTACAAGGAATTCTCCCTTTGGAATAAATCAACACATCAGCAGGTTCTTCTTTTGGAAGCAACATTGAATGGTTTTGATACTGTATAGAAGATAGCTTTGACACACCTGTTATTCTTGTTAGGTCATATTCACTAGAATCTAGTGTGAGATATGTGGCACCATGTCTTTCAAGTAAATGCCCCATACTCTCTGTTATACGGCCTGTTCCATAGAGCATGATTCTCTCACCTAGGCTATATCCTTTCTCTAGTAAACTGGCAGCTAAGAGTGGTGTCATCACCCCAGATGGCCTTGAGCCTGGAACCTTTTGAGCCTCTCTTGGCTTTTCAAGCGAACCCGTTGCAATAAGTATCCTCTTTACCTCAATTTGTTCATGTCCAGTTGGACTTTGAATGAATACTTGATGTTGCTTTCCTTGCTCATCTGGGAAAAAGCCAACAACCGTCGTTTGATATCTCACTTCATATGGTAGTTCTTGAACTTGCTGGTAGAATAACTGCTCTTTTTCAAACCGTTTCATTTCAAAGAAGGGTCTTGTAAATCCTCCTGCTTGCTTCTCATAATCGATGATCAGAACCTTTTCAAATCCTCTTTTATATGCTTGTTGTAAAGCAGATAATCCTGATAATCCAGCACCTATAATGAGTAGATCATAGCTCATGATTTATCCCTCCTTTGCAGGCCAAGTAGGATTGTTGTAAACCTTTTGTTATCGACGTTTGTTGCTCCGTGTCTTGAAGTAGATCGACAATTTTAGAGATACATAGATTTCCTTGGCATTCCCCCAGTGTGGCACCCGTTCTTCGCTTCACACCATCTAACGTTAAGACACTTAGCGGATTTTGAATTGCATTTGTAATTTCTCTTTTAGAAATCGACCGGCATAGACACACAATTTCTCCCGTATCTTGCGCATCATTGAATTGGTCAGGTAGTGACGTTGTATAGGATTCCTTATATTGAAGTGAAAGTCCCGCTTCAGATAAACGCTCTACAACAAATTGTGCAATTCCTGGGGAGGACGATACCCCTGTTGATCTAATCCCTGCTGCGTGAATCAATCTCTTATTCACTTCAGAAGAGCGAATCACAAAATCTCCTTCTGAACATACAGCACGAACACCAGCAAATTGTCTAATTGATTCACAGTTTGCAGCTCCAGGCACAAGCTTTTCGCATCCTTTTAAAACTAGGTCTAACCCTTCTGGTGTTGTTCCACGGTCCCATTTATCTTCTTGGTCCTCTGCTGTTGGCCCTAGTAAAAAACCACCAAATACAACGGGAGATACAAGTGTTCCTTTCGACTTTTGCGTTGGAACAGGAAGAATAATTTGAGAGATATCAATCTGTTCTTCTGTTAAGATAAACTGACCTTTCCTCGGTGTAATCGAAAAGCTGTCGTCTCCAATCATTCTAGCAATCTCATCTGACCACAACCCCGCAGCATTTATGACGAAGTTTGTTTCCAGTTCTTCACCAGTTTCTAATGTAATCCTGAAGCTATCATTTTGTTCCGTAATATCTGTCACGCCAGCGTTCAGTTTCACTTCCGCACCATTTAAAACAGCTACTTCTGCAAATGCTCTCGTCGCCCAAAATGGATCGGCAATCGCCTCACCTGGGATCAGTAATCCTCCAACCGTACTCGGTGAAACAGCTGGGTTATAGGCAAGGACCTCTTCTTTAGAAAGCCAACTCACCTTCACATCGTTTGCTTTTGCATTTGGAATGTATTTGGTAAAGATGATTTCTTTCTCCTCTTCTGTCGTTGCCACCATCACAGCCCCACATTCCACAAAGGGGATTTTTAAGTCCTCTACTAACTGTGGCCACAAATCTCTTGATTCTCTTAAACACAAGGCTTCAATACTATCTGGTCTTGCATCAAAACCAGTATGAATAATGCCACTATTCGCTTTACTACTACCTTCACAAACATCTGGTTGCTTCTCAATTAAACATACGTTTATATCATAAAAAGAAAGAAGACGTAAAATCGATGTACCGACAATTCCACCGCCAATTACCACAACATCTTTTGCATTCGTTGTCATTTTTCATCCACCTACTTTGCATTATGAGTCTTTACTTTGCATTTCTTTGATTTATTTGTATTCTGCCTAAAATGCTTTTATAACTAGGTGGTCTAAATAAAAGTTTTGAGTTCTCTTTATCTCTGAAAAGCTAAGGTCCTGTTCTCTCCTCTCTTAATACACGAAAACACCCATGAACGTTTTCGAGTCTCCGCTTCCTCAACCAACTTTTTTAAAAAATAAATTAAAAAGAGAGCTTTATGAAGAATGAATGAGATAAAAGCCTATAATACGACAAAAATAGTTAAATACTAAATATTTTGAATATTTACAAAATATAATTAAAAATAGTATGATTAGGACAAGCCAAACAGAAAGGGTGAAAAAAATGAAGTTACTTAAACTTACATTCGGTATACCTTGAAGGAAAAAGAAGAAGGGTTGTGATACGGAAAAGGCTGAACTAATGAAAGCCGAAATGTACAAATGGTACATGGGGATGCACTATCATTATTACCCTTAGGAGTGATGCCAATGTAAAAAATTAGGAAAAGGAGTATGGCTATACTGCTGCCAAGTAAATCTAAAAATTTCTACAGAGGGAGTTGCAAGCCAATGAAGTAATGTTAGCGAAATGTATCTCGATCTTGATACATGGGGATTCACTTCTAGATTCTATTAAGAAAAGGTGATTCCAATGGAAAACAGAAAGGCGAAGGCATAGCAAATGATGCTGGGAATTCAAACTTAAAGGAAAAAGATTAGAAGGTTAGTTTCCTAGAAAGGATTAAAAAGTGGATATTAGTATAGTATAGCGATCTTGAAGTTCCTACACATCGGAATGACAAGATCGCTATTTAATTTAGAACCAAGAGAACCATCCCTTTGTTTCTCATCATTTCATTCTGATTACTATCCTAAAATTATATTTTCAAAAACTCATTTCAAGTTAAATTTTTTTCATCATAAAAACTCCTCTTCGCATCTGATTCTTGCTACGTATTTAATTAAACGTTTGTTTAAATCCGACTCATTTTTTTCTATTTTAAAATAAATACATAAGATTATTATCTAACCTAGATTCTGTTTTCATGCAGGAAAAAGCCGAATTCCCTCAATGGAATAATGGGAGATTCGGCCTTAGTTTTTTATATAGGAAGATACGGGGAGTAGGAAATTAACTATACCCCTATTTTTAGAAGCTGGACTGGGACAAGGTACCTGTCCCTAAAACTCTTCCCTTTCAATTGGATGAGTCGCCTCATACACTAACTGCTCTAATTCTTCTTTATACTGTTTCTCTTGCTCTTTTGACCAGTTAAATTCTTTCTTCATATATGTGATCACAGAATTCATATGCTCTCGAACCCAATCAATTGCAAAGAATAGCGCTCCTGTTCGTCTAATGAAAAAGTCGACTGGTTTATATGCAGCCTCATAGTCAATCGCATACTTTACCATGGCGTATACGAGTGGGTCCAAGTTTTCCATTTCAGCCTTTTCTTTTTCATCTCTGAAGATGGTAAAGAGCGTTTCTACATTGGAACCGTAACGGTAGATAAGCTGCTTTGCTATATCTTCTGTTAGGCCGAGCTCCATTCCTACTTTCGTTTGATTACGTAGAAACGATTTAAACCCTTCGGAGCCACCCACATCTCCACCAGACATAGGTAAGTGCTTCGTTTGTGAGCGTGGGTACTGTTTTCCTTCTTCTTCTTGAAGCTGCTTGGTGACGATATCAATCACGCTTTCTGCCATTTTTCGATAACCCGTTAATTTCCCTCCAGCAATGGAAATGAACCCTGAATCTGAAACGAATATTTCATCCTTTCGAGATATTTCAGATGGCGATTTTCCATCTTCATGGATCAACGGTCTAAGTCCAGCCCAACTTGACTCTACATCTGCTGCTGTAATCTGGACTTTAGGAAACATGAAATTGATTGAATTTAGGACATAGTCACGATCGGTTACTGTCATTTTAGGATGAGCAATGTCGCCCTTATATACGGTATCTGTCGTCCCAACATAGGTTTTACCTTCTCTTGGAATTGCAAAGATCATCCGTTTATCAGATGTATCATAATAAACAGCCTGTTTTAATGGAAATCTTTTGCCGTCAAAGACTAAGTGGATTCCTTTTGTTAGTTGCAGCGTTTTCCCTTTTTTAGATTGATCGATCTCCCTTAATGTATCCACCCATGGTCCAGCCGCATTGACGATTTTTTTCGCTCTCATTTCTTGTGTGGACCCATCAGTGAGATCTTCTACCTTCACGCCCACTACCTTGCCATTTTCATAAACTAAATCATTAACCTTCATATAATTCAGCGCGTATGCACCTTTTTCAACAGCCTTTTTCATTACCTCAAGGGTCAAGCGAGCATCATCGGTTTTATATTCCACATAATAGCCTGCTCCCTTTAATCCGTCCCGTTTTAATAACGGCTCACGCTTTATTGCCACATCCGGCTTAAACATTTTTCTTCTTTCACTCTTGATAACACCAGCTAGAAAATCATATACCTGCAAACCGATATTAGTTGAAAACGGTCCAAACGTACCACCCTTGTAGAACGGAAGCATCATCCACTCTGGCGTTGTGACATGAGGTCCATTTTCATACACAATCGCACGTTCCTTACCAACCTCAGCTACAACGCCAATTTCAAATTGCTTTAAATAGCGTAATCCACCATGTACAAGCTTAGTTGATCGGCTAGACGTACCTGCAGCAAAGTCCTGCATTTCAATTACCGCTACCTTTAATCCTCTTGTGATGGCATCTAACGCAATCCCAGCACCGGTAATTCCACCACCTATAACAAGGAGGTCCAGTGCTTCCTTTTGAATGTTGTCCTTTATTTCTGATCTTTTTAGGTTTGTAAACTTCATGCTCATCGATCCCTTTCAAAAATCTATATTGTTTGATGAAAGAACTTAGGAAAAATTTTTAAGAGGACAAAAAAAGACCACAATACAGCTCTCTTTTCAGTTTGCCCGAAAAAAGAGTGATTATGGTCTCTCGAAGTCTCCATCCAATAATATTAACTTATCTTTACTATATCATAGTTTGACGTTAACTTAAAGGATTTTACCCCCATTGTAAGAAGGAATCTTCTTCTTACTTAAATGCTCGTGTTGCTGCAACTGCCTTTTTCCAACCAGTGTATAGGTCTTCACGTTTTTCCTCTTCTAGTTGTGTGGTAAAGGTTTGATTAATTTGCCATTGCTGTCTAATTTCTTCCTTCCCGGACCAGAACCCGACTGCCAAGCCAGCTAGGAAGGCTGCACCTAAGGCTGTTGTTTCATTGATCACCGGACGGTCGACAGGAACTCCTAAAACATCACTTTGGAACTGCATTAAGAAGTTATTCTTCACGGCACCACCATCTACACGGAGTGATTTCAACTCAATTCCCGAGTCCAGTGCCATAGCATCAAGCACATCACGAGTTTGGTAAGCTAACGATTCAAGTGCTGCACGAATGAAGTGCTCCTTGGTAGTCCCACGTGTTAGGCCAAACACAGCACCTCTGGCATCACTATCCCAGTAAGGTGTTCCTAATCCAACAAATGCCGGAACAAAATAAACACCCTCTGTAGAATCCACTTTTGTTGCAAAGACTTCACTTTCTGGTGCTTCTTCAATGATTCGTAATCCGTCACGTAACCATTGAATGGCCGATCCCGCTACAAATATACTTCCTTCTAACGCGTATTCGACTTTTCCATCTACGCCCCAAGCCAAAGTGGTTAAGAGACCGTGCTTGGACTTTACTCCTTCTTCCCCTGTATTCATGAGCATAAAGCAGCCCGTTCCATACGTGTTTTTCGCCATTCCTTTATCAAAGCAAGCCTGCCCAAATAGCGCAGCTTGTTGATCACCTGCAATACCGGCGATGGGAATACTGTGTCCAAAGAAATGATAATCCACCGTATGTGCATAAACTTCTGAGGATTGGCGCACTTCTGGTAGCATACTCTTTGGTACTGTTAAAATTTCCAATAACTCATCGTCCCATTTCAAATCATAAATATTAAACATTAATGTGCGAGAGGCATTCGAATAATCAGTTACATGTGTATACCCACCAGACAACTTATAAACTAACCAAGAATCAATAGTCCCGAATAGTAAGTCACCGTGATCTGCTTTTTCTCTTGCTCCATCAACATTGTCTAGAATCCATTTTACTTTTGTACCAGAGAAATACGGGTCAATCAGTAGTCCTGTTTTTTCATTAAATAACTCATTATAGCCTTTTTCTCTAAGTTCCCGACAAATCTGCTCTGATTGACGTGATTGCCAAACAATCGCTTTATATACAGGTTTTCCCGTATTTTTATCCCATACGACTGCTGTTTCACGCTGGTTCGTAATTCCTATCGCGGCAACATCTAAAGGGTCCGCATCAGCTTTTCGTAGTACATCCGCGATACAAGCAAGAATCGACGTCCAAATTTCATTGGCATCATGTTCAACCCAACCAGGGTTAGGAAAGAATTGTTCAAATTCTTTCTGTGCCGTTTCAACGATCTCTCCATTTTTATTGAATAAAATCGCCCTAGAGCTTGTTGTTCCTTGGTCAAGTGCTAATATATACTTTCCCATTCCAATCCTCCCCTGAAAATGATTAGAGTAACTCTTTCTTCACTCTACACCACCTTAGAAAAAAGAGCTAAGGACCTGAGTCCTTGCTCTTTTGTTCATTCCTTTTATTATATACAATTAAAAGATTGTATAAAGCGTTGTATTTGCTACTGTAATTAATGTCATTAACAATGTATTGAGGAACGCTGCCACATATACATTTCCTGTCTTTCTAAAGAAGTAACGGTTAAAGATTGCTGCAACTAATAGTGCAGGTACAATACCGATTACAATAATAGAAGAAAGTGCTTCAGCAGGATATCCAGCAGTATCTGTCATAAATAATAATCCATAGTGGTAGCCAAGGTAAAGCACTAGACCACCGATGAAGTGTGCAACTGATATGAAATAGCCTCTGAATCCATCATATTTCGTAGTAGCGGTATTGATGTTAACCGATAGCCCCACGATAAAGTAGTAGATGAAGAATAATGGTGCATATTTCAGCAATGCAATCACATGCTGATCTTCAAATGTCTTTACTGCAAAAGTCCATAGACGGAAGTCCACTTTGAATACCGCATCAACCAAGTAAAGTACTCCATACCCAATCACTAGAGCAATCACTGCTGTTACAAGTGAAGCAATCACTGACTTAGGACTTGCTTTTAGTCCATAATTCGCAAGTGTTGCACCCTCTGATTTTCTCCAAGCATAGTGTACCGTAACCATAATGATAAGAGTCAAAATCGCAACGTTAACAGCCCAGAACATAATTGGATTTACGGTTGGTGCACCAAAATATTCAGTAGTCGCCGTGATTTTAGCTTGATTTCTTAATACAATATACTGAATCACACTTATTACTAGCACGATGAAGGAACCCTTTTTAATATGGCTTCCTAAGCCTTTCACCAGTGAATAAATAAGGACAATTGCTGATAATGCAATAAAGATCATAATTCCTTGTCTGAAAATGGTCATTCCTGGAACATTTCCACTGTATAACGCAGGGAAGAAAATAGCCGGGAATAATCCGCTAAATACTGCAATGATTAATCCAACAAGTCTTCCACCATCTGTTTTTGACTCAGGTAGCGCTTCTGGCTTGTTCGTGTAGATACTGTTTAAGAACGGTAATTTCGATAACAGTGTAACTACCGGAATAAATAACATAAAGAATCCGATTAGAGCGACAAATGAGAACCACTCTTTATATACCCATGTTTGACCCTCTTCACCAATTGTTACTAGATCGCCATAATCTGCAAATGCCGTATCATAGAAATCGATCGCATACCCTGTGGACGTTGCTGAAAAGTGATTCCAAGGGTGTAATTCGTTTGGTTGATAAACGATTCTTTGTCCATCATTTACAGCATAAAACTTACCTGCTTCAGGAGTTTCTGGATTCCCTAAGAATCCTGCACCTTCTGGAGTTCCTACATAGTTTTTCTTAATAACAGTTGCTCCAGCAGCTTGTGACTCTGCATCAAAGAAAAATTCATCATAATTTCCAGCAATTTTACCTGAAGTTCTTGGACCATATGAATTGTTAATATCTTCAGCCGTTAGTTCTAAAAAGTATACCCAACGATAATCTGAACCGACTGTTAAATTAGCGAATATTTTTCTAACACCCGTTTCTGCGAAAGCTTTTTCATCAAGGATTACCGCATTAGTTGAAGAGAACCCTCCCATGGAGTGGCCAGTTACACCAATGATCCCATTTCCTTGCTCATCCTTTAGAACATAGTCTTGCTCATACATATACTGAACTGCGTCGTACATGGCAGTTGGCCAAAATGAGAAGAACGGAACTGGCTTTTCCATGGTTCCAGTTGAATGTCCATGGTCATACATATCAAGTGCTAATACCACATAGCCTCTTTTGGACATTTCAATCGCCTGAGCATCCTGCATTTCACCAGAGTTTAAGTAACCATGTGTGGCGATAATGGTCGGTCTTGCTTCCTCGTCCGCACCTTCAGGTTTGTACAATAGACCTGACAGCTCCCCACCTGGTGTATCAAAATAGATGCGTGATACATCTACATTTCCACTAGAGCTATTAAAATTTGAAGCTACTAAACTTCCAATTAAAACGAGCACTAATGAAACCACTAATAAAATCAACGGTTTTTTCTTCATAAAATCCTCCCCTTTAAGCATTTTTAAATTTTGTTAGGTAAAAAAGAATAATAGATTAAGGCCAATCACAAAACATGCTAAAACATTACCCCAACTATAATGATCTAGCCTCAGATCTATGTTAAGAGAACAAAAAGAAGACACATTTAATAAATCCTTGAATTCGATATCCAAAGAATATAAATGTGTCTCCGTAGTCTCTTCACATAATATTAACTTAATTTTAGTATATAATATCTTGAAAACGTTGTCAAACTTAAATTGTACGAATTTTCAATTAAAATTCACTCCTTACCAAAGAGCCCTGTCAGAGGTGGTGACCGCAAAAGCACCACTATTTAAAGCTTGCTGTATATCCTCTTCTGTACGGATTAGTCCTCCTGCAATAACAGGAATTTTTGTTTCCTCATGAATTTCTTTTATCACATTCGGAAGAATTCCTGGCAAAACCTCGATGTAATCCGGTTGGAATTTTTTACTCATTTTCAAATTCCGTTCTAGTGCATGACTATCCAATGCAAACAAACGTTGAATACTAATTACCTTATGCTTTTTTGCAAATTCAATCACGTTAGCCCTTGTGGATACTAACCCATCTACCTTCACATTGTGAATTAAATACTCAAGTCCATATTCATCCGGCTTTAACCCCTGAATAAGGTCCGCATGCATAAACACTTTTTTATTATGCTTTCTCGCATATCTAACGATGATCTCAACTTGCGAAAGACGTGTCTCTAAATAAATGATTTGCTCATGATCTGTTTTAAGTACCTTTTCAAAATCCTTCATACTACGTATAGCCGGAATCACTCGCTTCACACAATCACCCTTTTGGGACAGGGGGACAGGTCCCTTGTCCCACTTATTAGAAAGAAGGCGAACCTGTCCCTTCTGCTCTATTTCCTTAGCTTTTCTACTTCCTCTTTGGTTAAACCTGTTGCCTGGATAATAGCTTCCAAGCTGACGTTTAGTTTTAATAGCTTTCCCGCAATTTCATTCTTACTTCTTCTCTGCCTTCAAGTATGCCTTCTTGTCTACCCTCTTGTCTACCCTCTCTTCTACCTTCTTGTCTATCTTCTTTTCTAAGCCTTTCCAATGCTTCATTTAACAGGTATTGACATGGGATTGTATCTTCAACATTATTGCACTTTACATTCATTGCAACTTCCCTCTACAAAGAATTGGAATGTCCTCCACCACTTCATCTCCAGATATTAGATAACCGTTATCATACAGATTGCAAACGGGGCAAATATGATTTGGGATAATCTCTACTTTTTGACCAATTTCCACTGTATTTCGGAATGTTTCATTATAAATAATCGCATGTTCATCATAGACTTGATTAACATAAACGTGATCGAAATCTTTAATATAGCCTAGACCTGTAGTTGCACATATTCCCCCACTACGCGTTTGCATCGTTAGCCCTTTTGCACCCACATCGGTGATTACACGTTCCTTGGTTGGCTTACTGATGACAGTTGTTAGAACACTAGCGGCACAGTTGGAGTATGTACCTATAGCATTTCCTTGAGCTACGTCCATGAGGATATAAGTTCCCACACGAAGTTCAGTAATTCCCTCCATCACTCCAAAATCATGCATAAGAGGTGGAGTAGATCCAATGCTAACCGTTTCTAGTTTGCACCCTTGTTCTTCCGCTAGACGTGCAAAATGAAGCGTACGAATTTGAGCATCATTATAGAGGATACGACATTCATCGAGATCTTTTGCTTTGTATGTATGACCATCATGGGAGAAGATACCCAATAAGTTCACATGAGAGCAATTCTTTATATAATCTACTAAAAGAACAAAATCACTTTCTTCAATAATACCTGAGCGATTTTCCCCCACTTCAATTTCGATCAGAACTTGGGCCTGTTTCTGACTATCACTAAATACTTTTTCTATCATTTTGCATTGTTCGATACTATCAACGCCAAAGGAAATATCGATAGATTCGGCAAGTTTTTTTATGGTAGATAATTTACCTTCCCCTACTATTTGATTAGCTATAAATATATCGTTTAATCCGTTCTCAGCCATCACTTCTGCTTCACCAACTTTTGCGACGGTAATGCCCTTTGCACCTACCTGTTCCTGTAATTTAGCCAGTGCAGGCATTTTATGTGTTTTTGTGTGTGGACGAAGATTAACGTTGTACTTATCAGCATATAACTGCATCCGACGAATATTGTCCATCATGATTTCTCGATCTATTAATAGGCACGGGGTCTCTAATTCCTTTATTTTCATCTTATCTCTCCCTATAATGAAAAAGATTTTAAAGCTAGCATCCTATTATATTCTTATCTATGTTAAAAAAAGGTATATATACTTTAATTGAATTAATTTTCATGATTAATTATCTATCCATAAAAAAGTGGTAGCTCCTAAAGAACAACCACTTGAATACGATCCTATGATTTAATCCCCGCTCCACAAAGAGGAATAACAATTGTTTCCTCTGGTGCTTTCTTATATTTCAAGTAGCCAGCATAATTAACAGCTGATGTGATTTCAACATAGAACCCTAAATATGCAAGCTTGGCACGGGCACTATGAATCTCATCTTCTTCAATGCTAATAAACGTACCATTGGTTTTGCGAACGGCTTCAAGAATTTGCTTTCCACGTGCAGGTGCTGCAATCGCAATACCTTCTGCTAGTGTCCCTTGGTTTACAACAGGTGCTGGGGTAATTTCTCCGCTTTCAAAAGCAGTGACAAGAGGTGCACAGTTTGCTGCTTGAATGGCAATTAGTTTTGGCATTTTATCTATTAATCTGTTTTCCAATAACTCCTTGAAACCATAGTAAGCGCCCAGTAACAGTGTTCCATTCCCCACCGGGATGATTAATGAATCTGGCACTCCTTTTAGTTGTTCAAAAATTTCATACGCGTACGTTTTCGTCCCCTCATAAAAGTAAGGATTATACACATGACTGGCGTAAAATACGGTTTCCTCCTGAATGGCTTTTTGGGCAGCCGCTGCAATGTCTTCACGTGTTCCCTCAATTTCCTTAATAGTTGCACCGTGTGCTTTCACTTGAGCAATCTTTTTCGGAGATGTATTAGCACTTAAATATATGTCGCATGATATGTTACAACGTGCAGCATAGGCAGCAATTGACGTACCAGCGTTACCACTACTATCCGCAATCACTTTTGATACCCCTAATTCCTTCGCTTTTGTCATTAAGACAGCGGCACCTCGGTCTTTGAAAGATAGCGTTGGCATCACATAATCTACTTTTACATATGTAGTAGGATCTAGAGGATCAAGAACGATTATAGGAGATTGACCTTCCCCCATCGTGACAGATTCCCAAGTCTTAGAATCTTTTAAAAACGGCATCGTTTCAACATATCGCCACAACGAATTCGGAAAATGGTTCCATGCTGCCACATCAATCTTGGGTATATCTTTTACTAGATCTAACATTCCCCCGCAATCACACCGCCACCTAGTTGCCGTAACAGAATACTTTTCCCCACAACTATTGCATCTATATTGTTCCATTTGCCAACCCCTCATCTATTCTTTATAAAAAATATAGGGTTTTCTACAGAAATAGAACTAGATATAAGCAATCGCTTCGATTTCAATTTTAAAGCCAAAATGTAATTCATTTGTTGGTACGACCGTGCGAGCTGGTTTATGATCACCAAAGAACTCTCTATACACTGCATCTACCTGATTCCATAGCTTCACATCCGGAATATATAAGGTCATTCGAAGAATTTGGTCCTTCTTACTTCCCGCTTCTTCTAAAATCATCTCCACATTTTTAAGAGCTTGTAGAGTTTCCTCTTCAATCGTGCCAAACTTCTTTTCACGGGTTACAGGGTCAATTGAAAACTGCCCTGATACATAAACAGTATCTTGATGAATGGTTGCTAGCGCATAATGTCCATTTGATTTTAAATTTCCTACTTCAAAAATACTTTTCATATCATTCTCCTACTTTCTATAAGATTCATGAAAAAGGGGGTTCTCTATTTTCATGTTATACCTTGCTTCAGTGTTGCAGAACACTATTTGACACCTAGTTGTGTTTAAATTTCGCGATTTAAAACTAAGCTTATAGCCACTTAACAGTTAGTAGAAATCACCTATTATAATTCTTAATAAAGCCTATAGCAAAGTACTATAATTCTAGTGCTGTGTTCTGTGTTACTCTATATGTATAAGAGGTGGTTCGTACATCTAGAGAAAGGGGATCAGGATGGAAACGCAAAAAATCAAAACAGAAATAGTAAAAGATAAAGCTGTGAACCTGAAAGGAATAAAAGGCAAAGAATACGTAAGAGGCATCCTTTTGACATTGGTGTTAGCACTAGTAGCCAATCAAATTGTGCAATTGCCTTTCTTTTCAATCATGGGAATCATGATCATCTCGATTATGCTAGGAATGATTTGGTCAGGAATCATGGGAACTCAGCCGCAAGCTAATCATGGTATTACATTCAGCAGTAAATACCTCCTTCGAGCTGGAATTATCTTGATGGGATTACGTTTGAATCTTAGTCAAATCTTTGAATCAGGTCTCACCATTCTTTTAATAGATGCGATTGTGATTGGATTTACCTTAGCCGTCATGATTGGATTAGGAAAACTGTTAAAAGTAGATCTACATCTGAATACATTAATTGCGGTCGGGACAGCTATTTGTGGAGCAGCTGCCATTGTTGCAGTAGCATCTGTTATTAAAAGTAAAAAAGAGTTTACCGCGTTAGCCGTCGCATGTATTGCTATATTAGGAACGATTGGTGCCTTAGGGTATATTTTCCTCTACCCTTATTTACATCTTGATTCTTATAGTTATGGAGTCTTGGTAGGCTCTACTTTACATGAACTGGCTCACGTAATTGCAGCAGCAGTGCCTGGCGGTGAAGTCAGCAGTGAAACAGCCATCATCGTAAAATTAGGGCGAGTCGCGTTATTAATCCCAGTAGCCATTATGATTGGATTTATTTTTTCAAAAATCGGGAAAGGCAACGTTAAGGAAAAGTCCTCTATTAAAAACTTACCGGTTCCTTGGTTTATCTTCGGCTTTTTAGCCATGAGCTGTCTCAATACTTTTATTCTGCTACCTGAAGGATTAGTAAATGGCCTTTTACTACTCAGTGTCTTTCTCTTATCCATGGCGATGGCAGGATTAGGGTTGAGCATCAAATTTAGTGATTTCAAAAAGGTTGGATTTAAACCAGTATTAGTAGGAGTGATCGGGTTTATTGCTTTAGCCGCACTTGGTCCTGTTTTACTTTTACTCATTAATTAATAGATCGATGACAAGTTCCAAGATCAAGCAAGGCCGCCTTATCTAACAAAGGCGGTCTTTTTCCATGTGCAATTAATATACTTTCTATAGAAAGCTTGTCTAGAAAGGGGGTTTGAGATGAACCTTGAACATGTAAAGGTGTTTTATATCGTTGCAAAGGGTAACAGTTTTTCAGAGACAGCAAAAATTCTACATCTCTCGCAGCCTAGTGTAAGCTTACAAATTCAACAATTGGAGACTTCTTTGTCTATAAAGCTTTTTGAGCGAACAACAAAGCGAATTACCTTAACACCTGCAGGTAAACTTTTATATAAGTATGCTGAGAAAATATTAAACTTAGTACACGAGACTAAACGGGAAATTTCCCTCTTGTCAGAGTCCATTCATGGAGATTTGAATATCGGTGCTAGTCTAACCATAGGCGGATATATCTTGCCATATATATTAGGAAGATATCAAAAGGAATTTCCTCATGTGAATCTACTTTTAAAAATGGACAATTCAGATGAGGTAATCGAAAAGCTGTATAATCAAGAAATTCATTTAGGGTTTATAGAATCTTATAATATTAACCGCGAAGTTCAACAGCTTCCCTTTATGGAAGATGAGCTTGTGATCATTGTAGCTTCTAGTCTATTTGATGCAAAGATTAACAAGAAAGAGATTACAGCGGATGAACTTTTCTCCCTACCGATGATTATGAGAGAACAAGGATCCGGTACAAGACAAGTTGTAGAAGAAAGCTTAAGGAGATTTCAGCTGAATCCAGCCGACTTAAATGTCATCCTAGAACTTGAAAATACGGAAGCAATTAAAGCCGCTGTTGAGTCTGGTATGGGAATCTCGATTATTTCTAGATCTGCCATTAAGAAGGAATTACAGTTGGGGGTTCTTCGTGAGCTTTTTATTCAAGATGTCCGAATGAAGCGTCACTTTACCTTGATCTACAAAGAAGAAGCACTTACCCTTCCGAGTGAGTCCTTTCTTGCGTTTATATCTCAATATTATGGGATAGAAAAATTTCCAAAAGAAGCATAGAAGGGATGCCATTCTAATAGTAACGGGTTGCATGGGAAGGCTTAAGAAAAAAGCAGAGCTATAAAACGCCTCTGCTTTTTTCTTCCCTACATTCTAATTTTCTTTTAAATATAGCCAAGTGACTATAAATTAATGAAAAGTTACAGGTACCTTCACTTTACTACGTTTTATTCTAAACCCTAAAGCAATTGAAGCTCCAAGACAACTAGATAGGCAACCAACAAATAAATAAATGGATGGAGTAGATTCACCAATCAAAACAGATGCAATTCCACCAATCACAGGAAATAGTGCTACGATATATCCACTTTTGGCTCCTCCAATTTTTTCAACAAGCTTTAAATAAAATAGCCAAGCCAAAAACGAAGCTACTACAGATAAGTATAGTAAAGCCGTTACATACGTAATTGTTGTTGGAAGTATTATTTCGTGTCCTTGAAAAAATACCATTGCGCCCATAACTATACTGCCTACTGTAAACCCTATTGCATTAGCATAGATAGGGTCTACCTTTTGTGTAGCATTTCTTGCTGAACTTGCATCTCCAATAGCTGTAAGAAATGTACCTAAACATGCAATCATAACTCCCTTCAAATCAACAAGACCTTGAAAATTATTAAACGTCGGATATATGAGGATACAAACACCTAATACCCCGAGTATCCCCCCAACTAAAATACGAGGGTGTAATTTTTCTTTTAAAAAAATACGGAGAGCGATTGGTGTTAGTATCACTTTTAAGGAAAAAATGATGGTTACAATTGCAGCTGAGCTTAAGATGGTAGCGTAATAAAGACAGAGATAACTTAACGCAAAGTTACAAATGCCAAAAACGATAACGAACGGAATATCTTTTCTTTTAGGTTTTCCCTTGGGTCTAAGTATAAAGATCAGGACTAAAAATAGTAAGGCTGCTATAACTAAACGCAATGCTAAGGATAATTCCAAACTAACTGGTGTACCTTGTATCTTTACTGCAATAAAATTGAGGCCCCATACGATTAAACAAAATATGTACATGAATTTTATCATTTTAAACCCTCGGATTTCTTACCCTTTTTGTTATATCTGGGATCAACTCCTATTCTCTTCGACAGAATAGGCACTAACATGCTAGGGCATTTCTTTACAATCACCCGTTGCTGAAGAAAAGTCACTATAGTTAATCAAGATATTTTATAAATAAAACTCTGTCTTGATTTGATCCGTCATAGTTGGTAAACACATCAATACCATCAATTTTTTTATCTCCACTTTCTATTTCAAATCCCATTTTGGTATGGTAGGCAATCGAACCTTTGTTAACAGGCGACGTTTCACAGCGGATTATATGACGTCCGTTTTGTTTTACCACATTAAAAAACTGGTTGTATAGCTCCTTCCCAATCTTATGTTTTCTGAAATCAGGATGAACTCCAACAAAGTGAATATATGACTCATCAGGTTGTGATTGGGACAGAAATCCAATAAGAAAGCCTACAATCTTCCCATCCTTTTCCGCAATAAAGCTTGTATTTTTAAAATGATCAAAAAATAATTTTGGCAACATATCAGACATATCTCTTCCACCCCACCACTCATTAATAAGTGGCGATAAAGTATAATAGTCTGATCCTCTCACTAAACGTAATTTCATTTACTTACCCCTTTAAGAAAAATGCTTTCTGTCTGATTGTGAAAAAAGATCACGTTATGGACTTTTGCTTCTTATCCCCTATTATTACAACAAACATATAAAGTGAGAAAGAAATGATCATCAATACTAAAGCTAACAAAGTCATTTGGTCTGATAATTTAATAAAGAAGCGATCAATCACACTAAAAATACTTACACTTATTATAAATCCAAATGCAATTGCTTTTCGCTTTTGATGATCCACCCCTTCCGAATACATAGTATATTTACTGAAGAGATATATTAAAAATGGCAAATAAAAGACTCCAATTAATATAAATATAAGCAACTTCTTCTCCCCTTTGAACTATTAGACTATTAATCTAAGAACTTAACTCACCATTTTACAATTATTGTTTTACCATCTTATTTGAATGCCTTATTTTAAGATTCACTCTTTACGATCCACTGCTTTATAAGAGGATAATCTTTCTTCTAATGTCCCTGTATGTAGTTCAAAAAGATTATGATCATAATCATAAAAATAAATAGAGTACCCTTCGCCTTTTATTCTTGGTCTTGGTGGTTTCATATCTAAGTTCAACTTTTTTACTTTATTTAGATACATATCTATATCTTCTTCTTTAATTTTAAAAGCAACATGATGGTAAGTTCTATTTACAATATCTTTATTTTCCATAACCGCTATCCATTGTCCTCCAATTATGAAAAACCTTTCTTTAGATAAAGAATGTATTTGATCTCCACTATAATAAACCTCTTTAGCTCCGAATAATTCTTTAAATAGTTCAGTAGTCTTGTCTAAATCTTTTGCAACAAAAGTGATATGACTTACACTTTCAATCATAATCAAAAATCCTTTCCTTTATCATTGGATCTTCTTTAATTGACGTATTGAAACGAATTATGTTTCATTTTCTTATAAATAAAACCCATTTAGTTACTTAAATCCTCTTGATTCATCACTTCGAAAATTTCAAAACAAATTCCTCATCCTTAATTATCTAATCATCCAAAAAATTTTCCACTAAAAAAGACAAACCAATAATGCCTAATGGTCTGTCTTTTAATTTTATATTTTAATGGTCAGTTAATATATAGCAGAGTCCCTTTTTTACATTTTTCATCCTTTATTTAGATATTAAACCGGTTGGCTATTGTCTGGAACAACGGTAGAATTCCTTTCCGAATTCTCTACGACCACACACGCAGAGGCATCACCAATGACATTTACACTGGTTCTCATCATATCTAGTACACGATCAATTCCAGCTATTAGGGCAATTCCCTCTAATGGGAGATTGACAGAGGTTAATACCATTGTCAGCATAACCATTCCAGCTCCAGGAACTCCAGCAGCTCCTATCGATGCTAATGTTGCTACTAGCGCAACCATCAACATTTGCATAAACGAAAGATCAACGCCAAAGTATTGAGCAATAAACAGGGTAGCAATTCCTAGGTAAATAGCTGTTCCATCCATATTGACAGTTGCTCCTAATGGTAAGATGAAGCTGCTGGTTTCTTTAGAAACGCCTAGGTTTTCTTGTGTGTTTTTCATCGTTACAGGTAACGTTCCTGAGCTACTACATGTTGAGAAGGCAACAGCTGCAGCTGGTGATATACCTTTGAAAAAATAGAGAGGATTCATCTTTCCAAATGACTTGACTGCGAGTGAATAAACAAATACCACATGAATGATAGCTGCAACTGCCATCGCGATAATGACTTTTATTAATGGTAACAATACCGATACCCCATAAGTCCCTACAATGGGTGCTAATAATCCAAAAATACCAATTGGAACTAATTTCATTACAATTGCGGTAATCTTATACATGACTTCAGATAGGCCTTCAAAGAAGTGTAGGACAGGGGTTGCCTTTTCTCCAACGATGATAATTCCGATCCCTAAGAAGATGGCAAAGAAGATAATTTGTAGGACAGATCCGGTTGCTAATGATTCAACAGGGTTGGTAGGAATAATATTTAATAATGTGTTAATCACACCAGGAGATTCTTTCGGTTCAGCTGCCGTTTCACTAAGAGTGATGTCGAGTCCAGAACCTGGGGAGAAGACCACTCCAGCACCTAACCCAATTGACACAGCAATCAAGCTAGTTAGTAGGTAATAAGCGATTGTTTTTCCACCTAAGCGGCTTAGTTTCTTCATATCCCCTGCACTCGTAATTCCTACTACGATGGTTGAGAGAATTAAAGGAACAATGATAAACTTGATTAATCGTAAGAATAAGTCCCCAAGAGGTTGCACAAACGAAGCTCTTTCTCCCATAATGACTCCCACGACTACGGCAAGGATAAATGCTACAGCAATTTGAAGCCCAAAATTCTTTTTCATCAGTTTTCCTCCTTTAAATTATTATTGATTACATCCTGAACTTTTGACAGCGATGATTTCAATCTCAATTTCTGCGTCTTTCGGTAGACGACTCACTTCAAAGGTAGCCCTTGCAGGATAAGGCTCTGATAAAAATGTTGAATAGACTTCATTAAAGGCTGAAAAGTCCTCTAACGACTTCATAAACACTGTTGCTTTGGCGATATGTTGATAAGAAAGGTCAGCTGCAGCTAGGATTGCCCCGATGTTTTTCATTACTTGTTCCGTTTGTACACCAATATCACCTTGAACTAATTCATTTGTTTGTGGATTAATAGGTAGCTGACCTGAGACAAAAACTACATTTCCAGTATCAATGGCTTGTGAATAAGGGCCTATTGCGGCAGGGGCTAGGTTGGTTTTTAATTCTTTCAAGTGTAATCACTCCTTTACCCAAAGTAATAAAACCTTTAATGATAGCGTTTTCATTTTAGACTTAGATTATTGTAGTGTTACATTTTTTGGCCCTATTTTCTCCTCCTTATTAAGCCTGGGAATTTCAACTTCCACTGTATTAGGATATTTGATTCCTGCCCCTGTATTTAGAACAACCACTTGATCAGTTGCTTGAATCCAGCCTTCCTTTCGTAATTGTCTTGCTGCTAGGAATGCTGCAGCCCCTTCTGGACAAACGAAAGCACCTTCTTTTTGGGAAATGAGCTTCAGTTCTTCAATAACATCACGATCATTAACGGAAACCGCGCAGCCTTCTGTTTCATAAACAGCCTGAAGAACTAAGAAGTCTCCTAATGCTTTAGGTACATTAATTCCAAAAGCAATCGTCTCAGAATCATGCCAAAACTCAGATTCTGTTTTTCCTTCTTGCCATGCCTTCACGATTGGTGCACAACCGTCTGATTGTACGGCTACTAATCTAGGCATTTTTTCGCCAATCCAACCTAATTGTTGAAGCTCTTTTAAAGCTTTATAAATACCAATTAAACCAACACCGCCACCAGTTGGATAGAGAATGACATCAGGAACCTCCCAACCTAGTTGTTCTGCAATCTCTAACCCCATCGTTTTCTTACCTTCAATACGATATGGTTCTTTTAACGTAGATACATCATAGAGATCATGCTCTTTTACAGCCTGAGCCACAATCTTCCCAGCATCACTAATTAAACCGTTTACTAAGTAAAGATTTGCACCAGCCACTGCACATTCATTTCGGGTAATCATCGGTGCATCAACCGGCATTACAATCGTGGAGGCAATTCCTGACTTTGCTGCATAAAGAGACCACGCGGCGCCAGCATTCCCATTTGTAGGCATGGCCAACTCTTTCACGCCTAATTCCTTTGCCTTCGACACTCCTACTGCAGCCCCTCTAGCCTTAAAGGTACCGGTTGGAATGACGCCTTCATCCTTCATATATAACAGAGGAATTTCCATATCCTCACCAAGCTTCTCCATTAACACTAACGGAGTCATCCCTTCCCCCATCGAAACGATATTTTCTTCCCTTTGCAATGGCAACAATTCATGATATCGCCAGAGATCATTTCTTCTTCCAACGAGGTCACTTGGCTTCCAATTCTCTTTCATACTAGTGAGGTCATATTCAACAAGCAAAGGCGCACCGCATTCACATAGATGCTGAACTTGATTCAAATCATACGTTAACGAACACTTTGGACAATATAAATGGGAAACATAACTAAACCTCATCACTTCTTCCTCCTCTTGCTATGTATGTATTACTCTTTCATTCATACTATTACAACAATGGTCAGTATTTTCCAAATATTTATAAATAACCTATGACTCTTTCTTATCCCGTCCATTAAGAAACTTAATAAATGGTAGGGACAAGACCTCGTTCGTTGGGACAAGGGGACAGGCACCTTGTCCCAGGTCTAAGAAGTCAGCACTCTACCTATTTTGAAACTGCCTTATTTCAGGATGTTCACGCTTTTTCTTTCAAAGCAGAAAAACCTGTCCCTTGGCGTAGACGTAGGCTAGCTTAGATAAAAAAAACCCTACCCACCTCTGCAGTGGATAGGGTTTAACCTTATTTCCCTAGTAATCTATCACGAATATAATGCCCCGCTTCTGTGATCTCTTCATCACTCCACACCTGGTCTTCACCTGGATCCATGTTCGTATCCGGCATTAAGACTGCAGAAGATTCATACTTGTTTGACGCAGACCAGTTTACCCAACTCACATGATGTTCATCAAGGAAATCTAACCACTCATCTGATTCTTCTATATAAGGACCATTATGTCCATTTGATTCACTTGTACCAAATTCAGAAACGAATACGGCAACACCATTTTCTAAAGCATACTTAGCATTATTCATTACATGCCCGTCGCTATGAGATCCAGAATAAAAGTGTAACGTATAAGCCGTGTTTGAATCATCAATCGGATCATCTGCAGCTAAATCAGGTCTTTGACTCCAGCTCGGCGAACCAACAAGAACTAGATTTTCATTACCATGATCACGAAGCATTTTAATAATTGGCTCTGCATAGGTCTTTACCTTTAACCAGCCTTCTCGATCATTCGTTACACCGTCTCCTCGCTCACTTGGTTCATTGGCTACTTCATAAATAATATTAGGATGGTTTGGATAAAGCGATGAAATCTCTTTAAAAAAGTCCATTGCACCTGCATAGTCTTCATGATTTGGATCTCCTGGATAATGCACATGCCAATCAACAATCACATAAAGATCATTAGCGATGGCAAGGTCAATTCCCTTAATCATTTTTTCCATCATCGCTTCTGGATTTTTAGCATATCCATTCTCGCCAATATACAATGGAAGTCGAACAACATTTGCATTCCAGTCATTTTTGAATGCAGCGAAAGCGTTTTCGTTTAAGATACTAGAGTACCATTGCAAACCATGAGCACTCATTCCTCTAAGCTGAACGACCTCTCCCTTTTCATCTACTAATACCTTCTGTCCCTCAACTTCAGCAATACTCAACTTACTGACAGAAGAAGAATTCATAAAAGTAAATACCATCACAATAATAGAAACTAAAACAATACCTATAATACCAAGACCCAATACTTTTTTCATGTGTTGTTACCTCCTAAAGAAAGCGGTTTCGTAATTCCTATTATATTCTTACTAGACTGAACTTTCTATAGAAACTTTTTGGGACGCAGGGACAGGTACCTTGTCCCAAAACAACACCTTCGGGGAGATTGAATCTTACCTTACCTACTGGATATTTATGTTAAAATCATGTAATAAGTATTTACGATTGTGATGAAAGTGGAAAGGAGGTAATTTTTCTGTTACTTGTTATTGCTGCTTTGTTTTTTTTAGGGATTACTGCGATCTCCTTTCAACAAGAAGTTCTGGCTATGTTTCCTATTTTGGGATTACTAATCTTTCTGTTAATAAATAGGGAAAAACGATTCATTACCTCACTGATGTTATCATTTCTAATAGGTTTTGTTGTATTCATGGTTGCTAATCACTTCGTTGGAGCACTATCCATTTCAAATGAAATTAAAATCATTCTTAACCGTCTTTTTCTTATTTTTATCCTAATAGGACTGGTCCTTAACTTCCTTTTCTATAAGAAGAAGATATCTTGGTTCAACAATAAGCCTGATTTGGAACATCATATAGACTTAAAGTTCCATAAAGTAAATGTGTTTTGTTTTTGGATGATTGGTATAGTTGTTAACGTAATGGTTTATTCAATTATTATTGTTCAACAGAAACTTGAGTTTACCCTATTGTTATTACTGTTTTGTTTATTCTTCTCACTCATAAACGCCTTTTTTGAGGAAGTGATTTGGAGAGGAATCATGCTTTCGGCTCTTAAGGAATTCGTGTCCACAGGATATGCTATTTTCGTTACAAGTATCGGTTTTGGACTTCTCCATCTCGCAATTGGTTTTTCACTACCTCTCAGTTTATTAATCTCAGTTGCTGGAATCATATACGCAGTCATTACCCTTAAAACAAACAGCATCTATCCTAGCATTGTCTTTCATATAGTAGTTAATATTGGCATGGTGTATAGCGGTTTTATTAATTAAGTATTGGGGACATAATGGAGAATACAACTTATGGGAATAGATTCTGTTTTATAAAAAGGAGTAATAATCATGTCTTTCAACTGGGAAAAATGGGAGAGAACTAGAAAATTGGGTCTAGTACGATTCGTACTACTGTATGGAATTTTATTATATGGAACCGTTGTGTTCTTCGTATTATTGGGACTTGCTGTTATCCTTCGTATAGACCAAACAATAACTGAACACATCACACGTGCACTCTTTTTAGGATTAGTTTTTGGGATTTATTATTATCTCACTACGGAGTCAAAGTACAAAAAACATATTAAAGATAAATCTTAGAACCATATAGCTTGATGGAAAGAGGATAGTCCTAGTTGACTATCCTTTTGTTTTTGTAGCAGTTCCTCATTTCCTCCTCGTATTTCTACCACGAACGATCCCCTTTAGTTTCCCAACTAAAATTTTACACATAGACTATCCATATCACGATTGTCATTGTACGCTAAAAATAGCAAAAAATGTTAAGAAGCATTTATAATATACTGCTATATTGGTTTTAGGGAGGTGGGCTGACATGGATTATGTCGCTAGCATCAGTCAGACACTAGATTATATTGAAAAGAATCTCCAGGAAACTATGACACTTGAAGACTTAGCAGAAATCGCATGCTTTTCTCCTTATCATTATCATCGAGTATTTCAAACCCTCGTTGGCGTATCCGTCATGGAGTATGTTAGAAAAAGGCGTCTTACGCTGGCTGCGGAACTACTCTATTATTCGGATGAAAAGGTGATTGATATCGCGATGGAGGTCGGTTTTCAATACCACGAGTCGTTTAACCGAGCTTTTAAAAAGTTCTACGGCGTCTCTCCTAATCAATATCGTACGGCGAATTCATTATCTGGCCCCCTACTTGGAAAGGCCTTCCTCAAAAAAGTAATCGTTCAAGGAGGACAAATCTTGGAACCAAAATTTATCACTAAGCCTGAATTTTATGTCATTGGGTATGAATTGAACACAAAGAACATTGATGGTCAGAATAATAAAGACATTCCGGAATTCTGGCAATTATATCTTCAAAAGAAGTTATATGAGAACATTCCAAATCCTCTAAACTGCAAAGAGGAATTAGGAATCTGCACGGATTTTTCTACTGAAACTGGAGAGTTTGTGTATGTAATTGGGGTGGAAGTACCAGAGGGAACTCTAGCACCGGAAGGGTTAGTTTATAGAACTTTTTCAGAGATGGAATACGTAGTGTTTACAACACCGGCATCAGATGATTCTACCTTTACCTCTTCCATTCAGTCCACATGGAATTATATATTCACTGAATGGTTTCCTAAGTCTGGCTATGAACATGCAGGATTTCTAGATTTTGAACTTTATGATGAAAGATGCCATGGTAAAGAGAATAAAGTGATAGATATCTATATACCGGTAAAAAAAGTTACAGCATAATTTTTTGAGGGACATAATCTTTTTATATGATAATGTCCCTGTCCATTTATTTAACGAGGTTATAGGGATATCAGCTAATGATCCTTAATAGCACATGTAAGCGGCCTGTAATCACGCTACTAATAACATGATTCTTATTTACTTCATTAATTACACCTTCTAGACTACTTGATTGATATTTGATCGTCCATTTTCCCATGCCAGTAGTCATCCAAGCAGTTGGGCCCAGTAACTTTCCATTTCTAACTATAAAACTATTACCATCCATACACTCAAGATAATCACCTGATTTAACTTCATCGACACTCACCATGTAAATTTCCCTCTTTACTTTACGAATTAAGAATCATAGACTTTAGGACCGATCCCCCAACTACTTACCCCTAGGCTCCCATATCCATTCTCCTTCATCACTTCCCACTACCGCATTTACTGTACGGTACCAACCGATTTCGGGTTTTCCATTCTTGTTAACTTTGACCTTATAGATCTGGTATTCAGCATCAGTGCTTATCCCGAATGACTCAAAAGGAGATTGGTGAACAGATACCTTCTCATATTCTACTAAGGTTCCACCTTGTTCGCTAACCGTATGAGCAATCTGCTCCTTCTGTTTCTCATTTATGACTTGAATCATGGTAGTAATCTGATAGCCTGTAAATAACACTGTTATGACAAGCAGCGGAAAGAAAATTTTTTTCTTTTTTAATAGGCCTGTCGTAATCAAACAAATAAACAATAAAACAAATATACTCGTTAACAAAAGTGCCATTAACTATTTTCACCTTCCAAAAGATAAGTAATGCTAATTTAATAGAAAATGCAGGAAGAAATACATAACAATTATTTTACATCCATCCCCGCTACATTCTTTGCTTTTTTAGGCCAAATATAATTAGAAACGGTAATCAAGAAGTCAATTCCTAAAATAACCGACCACACTTTTAGTAACTCTTGTAGAGCTAAGGTCCGAGCTGAATCATCAATGATATAAATAAGAGTAATCATAATCCCCGAACCAATTAGATACGCGATAAAATGCCTGATCCATCCTTTAAAGTAGTGATGAGCATATTCGGTACCATGTCTTTTGATTGGCTTAGCTCCTTCTTTCAAAAAGTAATATCGAAATCGGTCATCTGCCCAGGTAATCATACTTTTTCCAAACGCAATCGAGACCCCGATATATACAGCTGCAAGTGCATGTGCTACGGTTGCGGTTGCACCTTTGTATAGGTCAACACTCGTGAACACAAGCAAAAAGAGATCGATTACAGGAGTCAACGCTAAGAAAAACAGCCCCAATTTAGGGCGTCTAAAAACATAACGAGAACATAGTCCTGTTAAAATAACTAGCCAAAATGCAATTTCACATATAACAATCAACCAACCTATTAGATTTATGATAACCACCTCAAAATATATTATAATATAATTTTACCATTTATTTCTAAAATAGAACTCTTACTTTTTCGGGATTTAGTTCAGTTCTTGCAGCCAGACAACTGGGACAATGTACCTGTCCCTATGTCCCAATCAGGACAATGAATTTGTCCCAAAAGAAATTTCCAAATAAGTGAAACCAAAATGACTTTAAACAGCATCTATATACTTGAGAGGAGGAGAAGATAGTGAACCTTGTTCAGAGATTACAGCAAAAAGAAGAAAAGGCACTTGTACAGTTAATGGAACTCCATGGTGACTATCTTCTTCGAACCGCATTTTTATTAGTGAAGGATCGTCAGGTAGCTGAAGAGATTGTTCAGGATAGTTTTATTGTGGCGTTTGACAAAATTGATCAACTTCAGCATGAAGAACGATTGAGGAATTGGCTGACGATGATTTCATTGAATCTTTGTCGGTCTCGAATGCGAAAGTGGAGCTGGAAACATATACTAGTAGGATTTGAAGATAAGTTTGAGAACTTGGAAGACGATGAAATCGTTAATGGTCCAGAGGACATGTTGATGACATTATCACAAAATACGGAATTATATATAGCGATTCAGCAACTTGATTATAAGTACCGGGAAGTTATTACATTACACTACTTTAATGAATTGAAAGTAAATGAAATTTCAGATCAGCTTAATGAAAAGGATAGTACCATTAAAACTAGACTTTCCCGTGGACGAAAGCTACTAAAGGAAATTTTACTTAAAGGAGGGTTAAAGCATGCTGAATAACCAACAACGAATGAAACAACAGCTAGACCAGGAATTACAAGATGTAACGTTTACGTCCTTTGATAAGGTTCTCCAAGAAACTCGTCCAAAAACATTCAGGCAGAGACTGAACTCACTTTGGAATAGAGAAATCACTATCCCTGTCCTTCCTTTTGCTACAGCTACCCTTCTATTTATCGGAATTGCCGGGTCCACGATTTTTTTCTCTCAGGAAGAACCATCCCCCCATCGTCAGTTGGTAGAGGTATCCGGTAATGTTTATTACAGTGATTTATATGAAAAGGCGGTGGCAAAAAAATGACAATTAAAATAAAGGTAAAGTATCTCGTGTATTTCTTACTCGTTTTGTTTGCAGCACTCCCTTTATTCGCTTTTTTCATTCAGCCTAAAATAGAGCTAACACTCGCACAACATGAGTTAGAAAATAATGAAGAAACAAAAGCACGTGAACGGATAGAAGGATTACTACAAAGTACGAGTGGAAATCAAAGGTGGGAAATCATCAAGGATTTCATGATTGAGCCAACGGCTATTGGTCATTATCACGTGTATATTGGCTCATCAATGACCTCGATGAGCCATGATAGGACTAGTCCATTGTTTACTATAGAAGAAATCGTTCCTTATCTTCATGAATATATTTTACATGCACCGTTATCAGGGTATATACAAAGCGCAGCAGAAATATTAGCTTCGCATTACACACAGAACAATCAATATGAAAAAGCTGATCAAGCATTAGCTGCTGCCCAAAATCGTTATGGTTCTTCTACCTATGAATTTCAAAATCTATTGCTCAAAAGAGTGGAATTTGCAGAAAGAGCTGGAGAACCTGCTAAACTTCAGCAGATTATAACCTTTTTAAAAGAGCAAAAACTTGATGATCATTTGGAGGTTTTTTCACAAATTACTGAAGTTGAAGTGAAAGAAATGCTGCGAAACCAACAATATGAAGAAGCATATAACCGACTCACAAAGGACATTGAAAAGTTAGAGAAGGAATGGGATGAACAGACTTTTGAATCAGATGAAGAAATAGAGAATGACACCATGTTTCTGCATAGCAGCCCGTTTATCTCAGAGCTTATGTCTCTTAGAAATCACCTAGAAAAGACTCTCAACAATGGAAAAATCAATTTAACAACGATTAAAGGAAAAGTTGTGAAAAGTAACGGAGAACCTCTTGCAAACGTAGGTGTATTTTTACGTGATGAAAGAACTGCAAACATGAGCCCTAATCCAGACGATCCCTTTTACACCGTTACCAATCAAGATGGTCACTATGAGTTTAACGGAATTCTCCCTGGAAGCTATCAAATCCAACTAGGGCTCACCCTTCACCAAGTGGATGGATGGACGTGGCCGGTTGAAATGGATGAGTGGATTGATGTAAAAGGAGAAACGGAAATCATTGAAAACATCGAGTTTAGGCCATTAATCACCACCCATTCTCCTGTTGATTTTAAGGTGATCACCACTGATTCCCTAACGTTCGAGTGGAGCCCTGTAACGGACGCTGAATACTATGAATTAAGCCTTCAGGTTGAATATGATTCAGGTTCAATGGGAGTCCCTTTCCGCGGGAGAATCAAACAAACTAGCCTTGGTGTTCCCGTTGAAGATTTATATGCGAAAAGTGTAGGAATTGTACATGGTGGTGACCCGATCATGGAGACCATTCAGCCAGAAAGTTTATTAGCCTTTTCTAACACAAACGGTCGCTTTTCCTGGTATGTAACCGCTTATGATAAAAATGGAAATCTCCTGACGAGAAGTAATGGCTATCGTTTAAATGAAGAAACAATGGAAGGGATTCCTGTTTTCTATTTAAAAGAGAGAGCGATGACAAAAGCAGACTCTCTCGTTATGGAGCGTGACATCGAAGAAGCCCTACAACAATACAAACAGAATTATGAAAGCAATCCAAACGATCTTCATAGCCTACAAATGATTACAAGACTAATAGGGTTAGAGCAACAGGATTACGAGAAAGGTCTCAATAAGGCCTTACCGTATATGCTTCAGTTGGCAGAGCTTCAGCCTACTGAAGATACCCTATTCTCAGTAGTTAGCCATTATTATGATGAACAAAACTGGAAAGAATTTAATTCATGGTTCAAGCAATATCAAATGATTGTGAACGGAGAACCTTCTACGTATGTAAAATCCATTTATGCCACGGCCTTAATGAAACAGGGCCAACTTGAAGAAGCTCGAAATCTTTTTCAACAAGTCATGCAGGAAGACGCTAGCCATCGTTTTGTCGGGAATTGGATTGCTGTTGAAGTAGTACTCAATGGGAGCTACAAGGAAGCTCTTCACATCGCAGAGAACTATTCAGAACGCAGCTATACTCATCGAGATTGGAAACACATAATCTCTAATCTAGAAGATGAGCCAATAGAAGAAGTAAAAAAATCAATCCAAAGCTTTTTTGAAGGTAGCTTAGAGTTGGAATCTATTCAAAATGAAGATATCGCCACATTTATCAAGGCATTATCGGAAGTAAAATAAGCTAACACGGGGACGGTTCTAACGCTTCGATTATGAAGTACGAGAATCGTCCTTTTTCCTTTTTAAAAGAAGTAATTGTATGTTAGCCGAATATATTAAGATGAAGATACATGTTAGGAGGAGATTATGTATGGCAAAAGAAAGCTACATAGAAGTGGAACCAGGTGTGGAACTGTATGTTCTAGAGGCCGGAGAAGGAGAACCCATTGTATTTATTCCTGGCTTTACCTTTACAACAGAGGTGTTTCAAGAGCAACTTCGGCATTTCTCCAAAACACATCGCACCATTGTGATTGATCCAAGAAGTCATGGTAAATCGACGATCACCCTTCATGGAAATGAATATATTACACATGGTACTGATTTAGCTAAGGTGCTTGAAACGTTACAAGTGAAAAGTGCTACCCTTTTAGGATGGTCCTTTGGCTGTTTAACAGTATGGGAGTATATACGTCAGTTTGGTACAGACAACATCAAATCTCTAGTGATGGTCGACATGCCACCTAAATCCTTATCACTTCAAGAAGACCAAGACTGGGTAGAAGGTAAATTAGATGACCTTGCAGCTGCCTACAATACTTATTTACGTAATCCTAAAGGTCAACGAGATTTCATCAGTGCCTATGCAACTGGCGTCATGGTTCAGAGAGAATTAAAGGAAGAGGAGCTAAATTGGATTGTCCAGCAATCGTTACAAACGCCGTACTACATTGCTGCTAATCTGTTTTCTTCGGGATTATTCTGTGATTATCGTGAGGAAGCAAGAGTGGCAAGTGAATCTGTACCAACTCTAACGATCGTGGCAGAGCACTGGGGCGAGGTGGCAACTGCCTACCTCCAGAAGCTTGCGCCTCAAGGGAAAGTAAAAGTACTTGGTGGTCATATGATGTTTTGGGAGCATAGCGAAACGTTTAATGAAATAATTGAAGAGTTTTTGTCTGCTTGATTTGACATAATATGTTTCTCTCAAAAAAAGGGACTTCTCTGTCTCCCAAACGGGGTTCAGCCTAGTCCCTTTTCCAAACATCTGGGACAATGTACCTGTCCCCCTGTCCCACGACTAAGAATACAATAACGTCTGAGCAATCCCCACAAAGTACTCTGATTCACGAATGATATGATCAATGACCACTTTCGCAGTAGGATTATTCTTGATTGGTTCACTATTTTCTTTTAAATACTGACAAAATTTAATGAATTGCATACTTTCATCTAACAAGTATTTAACCAACTTTAGTACTTCCTGATATAAGGTTGGAGAAAGAGTTTGTCCGGAACGAATCACCGTTTCAATCCAGCGAACCACGGTTTGACGCGTGTTGGAAAGGACTTTTTCCCATTCTTTTAATGCTTCTACATATTCAGTTTCTAAGCCCTTTACGAGTTCACGGATCACCACCGTGTGCTCTTCCTCTTGATGCTTCCAAAATTCAGCTTCATCCAATATTCTTAATGGCATCTGATTTCCATAATAAAATTGCACATGACCACCCCCATCTTATTCCCTAAATAAGTATGGGGGTTGGCCTCAATTTAGAACTAGAGGGACATGGGGACAGGTCCCTTGTCCCAGAACCAAGGGACCGGTGCTCTTGCATCATTTCGAAGCAGAAGAACCAGCCCTTAGCTGATCTATTATGGCTTACTTGATACTTTCAGCAATCTTTATCATTTCTTCCTCTGTAAGTTTAGGTCCATCATGGTTGGTTCCATCAATAACAATTTTCCATTCGTCCGTTTGAAAATAAAGCGAGTATGAATCTTTCAATTCGTATATACCTAAAAGAGTACCTGATACTCCATTAATGTTCACTTTTTTTTCGATTACTGTCTCTTTTGTCGTATTAGCCGTAAACTCTGGTGTTACTTTAGGAAGATTGGTTGCAGATACCATATACAATCGGTCTTCTGTTCGTAGAGAATACATAAAAGATACAAATTCTCCCTTCTCGGTATTTACTGTATATTCTTTTAAGAGAGAGTCTTTTTCAGCGGCAAGCAGCTTTTCTGGGAAAGGAATATTCATCTGAAATTCTTCTTCTACTTCACCGATTGACTGAAAGGATGTAGAGGCATCTCCAGATCCCTTCCAAGTCCAACCAATATAAGTGAAGGCTTCACCTTCTTGGATATGATTAACACTAAAAAGCTGTTGAATCGTTGCCTGAACCGATGGTGAACTAAGTACTCCTATTGCGACTACAGATGCGATTGAGGCAGCTGCCAGTGGCTTTTTAAACTTCATATATTTTTTATTCTGTTGTTCAGAAATAGCTTTTTCAACCCCTAGCATTGCTCTTAAATGTAACTCGGCAGGAACCTCAATTTTCTCAAGCTCTCTTATAAAACTATTACTCATCTTATTTAACCTCCTTAAATTCTTTACGAAGTTTCTCTAACGAGCGATATAACACGGTCTTAGCGGTCCCAAGAGGAATATCTAGCATTTCTGAAATTTCTTTGAATGTATATCCGTGATAGAACCTTAGTAATAGTACAGTCTTCTCTTCTTCCATTAATGTATTAATCACATCTTTAAGTGATAGGGTTAAAGGAAGATCTTCGTCACTTGAACCCATAAACTCATCAAATTCAGGGGTTAATTGGATGACCTTCTTCTTCTTATTTAAAAGCTGAAGGGAACAGTTAATGACGATCTTGATCAGCCACGTTTTAAAGTACTCTGGCTTTTTTAATGTTTTTATTTTACTAAAACTCTGATAAGCTACCTCCTGAACAACATCCAACGCATCCTCTTTATTTTTCACATATAAAAAGGCCATTCGATAAATCTCAACTTCATATTGTTGGAAAAGCTCTAAAAAGGCGCTACCGTCCCCTTTTTGTGCTTTTTTAACTAACTGTATGATGGGTACTCATCCTCTCTTTGTATTGTCTTCCATCTATTAGATACACAAATATATAGTTTGGCTTGCCTGGATGAAACTTTTTTTAAAATAGCAGAAAGGGACGGTTCTCATGCTTCAACTGTTGAAGCAAAGAACCGTCCCTTTTGTTTCCTTAATAATAAGAGAGTCAGCATCATTTAGTTAGCATTTTCCATGATTTTCAGTCTTCTTACTTCTCTCTCTGCAGCACTCATTCTTGGGCAACTGTAGCATTTATCAGTTGAAGCCTCTGTTAAATAGTATAGACAACAAGACGGTTTCATTCGTTGGTGTGTTTCTGGATCTCGGGCACTTGGGATCATCTGAAATGTAATATCAAGTGGATTCTTACTAACGTTGGAAAGATTGGGTTCCATTTTCTTTGTAAGATAAGTAAAGTCATGTTGGAGATTGTACTTTTGTACATCCGAAATAGCTTCCTTCATATTTAAGTCATAACCAAAGTGAAGTCCAATGCATAGTTGACCCCATAACTCTCTAATTCTTACGCCCGTTTCTGATACGAAGGCTTGAAGTAATGGAAGGACGCTTTCGAAATAGATCTCCTTGATATTTCCCTCTATTTGTTCTCGGTTTTCACTTCGAATAGACGAATCTACTAACTTAAACACCAAGCCATAATGATCATGATTCCCATCATATAATAATTGAAGTTCTATATTAGATGGGCTCATGTCCACTTTATAGTTTAATGAATGGAAATAATGAAATCCCGCTAAAACCCATCCATAATATTTACAGAAGTAAGTAGCCGCTACCTGAGGTGTTAAGGCCCTTAGCTTATTACTATAAGTACTTACAAACTCTTTCATTTCCAAAGGATTCGTTAGATTTGATAGTGTAGTAGCGAATATCTTATTTGGATGGTCAGAGTATGTAATTGCAAAATTATATTCTAACTTTTTTTCGTCCATTATGTTCAATATTACTCCCCCTTACAGGCTTATTGGAAGCACTATTTATCACCATTAGTAGTCTAATATGTATGATTGATAATGAATATCATTTTCACTTTACGTTATAATATTAAAATAGTCAAATTTCCATGTCAATATTTCTTTAGCTTATAAAGCCAAAAAAAGAGGCAGAGACCGGTGATCTATTACCAGTTATCTACCTCAAATTCCGACTAGAACCAGGCTCCCATCTAACTGCAACCCTCTCATTCTTTACCAATCATTTGCACTATACTTCTATAGAAAAAAGGACGGTTCTTATGCTTATATTATAAAGCACGAGAACCGTTCCTCTGTTTTCTATTACCGGGACAGTAACTGTCCTTATGTCCTTAATTGGTTACTGGTTGTGGGACAGTGTACCTGTCCCTGTGTCCCACAACTTAAACCCTTCAATTTCCATATCCTCATCAACCTCAATCAATATACATTTCTTCCCGTTGTAATTGACTTGCTTGACGTACTTTAGATCTTGAGGACTGATGCTAATATTGGCGACTTTGGTGTTGATTTTAATCGATTTCGTTTTATAGTTTGGCATGATACTGCTAGCCTTGAGCTCATATCTCTCATCATCGACTACTTTTTGAAAGGCCATTTCTACCTTTTCAGTATTTACACCTTCGACTCCGCTCACTTTTAAGACACGCTCTACATCTTTGTAATCAAGCTGCGGCCCTTCCTCTTCAGCCTCTTCTATGACGCGGTTGATTTCTTCGTAAACATTAGAGAGAATCGTTGTATCGATGTTGTCTCCGGTTACTTCTCTCACAATTTCCTCAAAAATCTCTTTATTCTCTTTGGCCGTTGTGATTTCTTGGCTATTTAACACATGTTCGATGAAATGGTAATCCGGCTGATTCGGTTTTGATGCCGAATATAAAATATGGTTTACGTCTGCTGCATTGTCGATAAAGCAAGGAAATAAGAATCCAGCTACAGGTGAAGATAGATTAATAATCGGATCTACCACGACATTGTACTTAAATTCTCTTTCAACAAAATCAAATAATAGATTTTTTTTCGGTAACTCTGTTTGATTAATACTACAAAGAATAAACGAGTGCGAATACACCGTATTCATCACACTTTCGTCGTCTGCACCGTTACTTTCCTTCGTTGGCTTGAAGTATTCACCTTTAATAAAAGTGACAACCACATCCATCTCATATTGAGTGGTTGCAAACATTTTTTCAACAAGCTGGAGCATGTCTTCCTTCCAGTCTTCTGCATTCGAAGCTAGCAGCCCTTTATGAAGAATGAGCTGGCTGTGATTCTCTGCTTCTCTTTGAAATTTTAACTGAAATAACTTTTCATCCAGTTGCCCACCTAGTACCTTTTTGAAATTATTGAAAAATAACTCCTGCTGATCTGGATCTAGCATCGAAAAAGGTCGGTTTTCTTGATATAAAACATCACTGCTTTCTTTGATCACATATACGTTAAAAATATCAGTAATGTTCAGTCGGTCATTATCCGGTTTGAATTGTTTACGAATCGCTGCTACGTCTTTTTTGTTCATAAGTAGTTAATCTCCCGGTTATGTATTTTTTTTGATAACTAAAGCAAATCATTCTATTATATTATCATTCTTTTGGACAAGTAGGTCAGGGACAATTCCAATGCTTTTGGAAGCATAAGAACCCGTCCCTGTTTTTTTTAGATTACCATGAAATGGGACGTATTGGTCTAAACGGGACAGTTTGTACTCCTTCCCAGTATGGAAATCCAGATACTGATTCTGGGCTTATATTGTATTGGTTCCCTCCTATTACATAATAATAATAAGGGGGGCTACCCAAAATTGGCTGACTCCATGCGCCTACAGTTTGAGGAGGAAAGCCCTGATATACCACACCATTCATACCAGTAATTACAACACCAGGCATAAGATCACTACTTTCTAACGTTTTTTTATCTTATGACCTTCTAAGGTTACTTGTGTAGACTTTAACAGGGGAGAACAGCCTTATTTTCACCCTTTATTAAGCAATCCAACCAACTCTTCGCCCACAGCAATCCCTGAAAGAAAAGCACTTTCTAATCGAGTACGTCCCGCTGTATCCTCACTATGTAAAAATGCATCTCCCGCTACTAATACAGGATACTCAAGGTTACTGTTTAAAAAAGGCTGGCGCAAAAATTGGACGGCCTCTGCATAACGCCATTTTTTCAGCTGACTCGAAATAATAGAATCACTATCAAAATACTGACTCGTAATTTGCTTCATTTTTACTAAAACCTCTTCATCCTCTAAATCATAGTGAGCGTTGCTCCATTCACCCGTCATATAAACACTGACCGTTGTAAGGGGTGACATGCCCTTTTTGTCATGATCAACAAGTCGCATCACACCCCCTGGAAGATCCGTATCAAGATGACCATTTTGTGGTAAATTCGTCGACTGGTGAAAATGAAATAAACCTACCAAGCATGGGTTAAAGACAATTTCATCAAGCTTCTCTAAGACCTCTGCATTCACCTGGAGTTCGTCGCTTTCAAGCAAGGCTTTCGCCTGTGGGGCTGGTGCTGTCACAATAACCGCCCGTGCGTTGATAGATTCACCTTGGTCTGTGAGTAGTATGTATCCATTGGAATCTTTCTTCATCTCTATAATTCTCGTTTGTAAACGTACTGGAATATCTTCAGCTAGCTTTTTAGCAAAAGGATTCATCCCATCCACACTACAGTAGCGTGGATACTGATCACCGAACCAAACCTTCACCAGATCTCTTTTCAGCCAATCATCAACAAACGCTTGGAATCTATCAGTTCGCACCGTAAAAAATTGTGCACCATGATCCACCTTACCCGTTTCAATTCTACGAGTTGCCATTCTACCACCAACACTACGGCTCTTTTCCACCATTAAAATATCCTTATATCCATGCTCTTTCAGTGTCAGGGCTGCCATAATCGCAGACAACCCTCCACCTATAATCACGATTGGTGCTTCCTTACTCATGTAAACATCCCCTTTTTCTTGTGGGACACAGGGTCAGGTTCCTTGTCCCAATCTCTATAGGGTCGTGACCCTGTCCCTATTATTTTAAATTTCCTCGAAAAGCAAAGTCATCAAATAGCTCTTAACAAAATAGCCTCACATATGCAAGGCTATACTATTCAACACGTTCTAGCATCCATACATAAGCACGAATGGATTTAGAATATAGTAGCAGTGGTTCAGTATCAAAATAGAGCTCCGGTAAAAACGGAGCAAGCTTATTGATTTTGATCTCTGCCTCTGCTTGTTGAAGATCCCACGGTAAATGATGAATGTCTCCACGATACACAGTGTTACCTTTCGTTGTCCACAAACAATAACGCGCTGTTAACCAATCCTCGATACTTCCTTTTGTGGCCGTGAAAACTGGTGATGTAGGACGATACGAAACATGAAAGCTCGCCTCTGGATACCCTCGGTGAGTCCGTTCACTTTTATAATCAATCATTCCATTAGCCTTTTTCATTTTCATATCTGCGTGAACGTATGGTAAGGAGAATAATGTTCTCGCTGCTTTTACGGCTAATTTATGATTAGCATCTAATGTAAAAAAGTAAACACCCGGTTTCCCCTTATATGTCACATAGGTTCGCACATTTAACTCTAGAAAAGAATGAGCATAAGGAACCTTTGGCAAACCATGCACCCTTACCTGATTCATCTCAAATGGAACAAGTCCAATCCAGCCTGTTCCATCATATGTATCTAGTTCAAGCTCAGGTGGGATATGCTTTTGGAGCTCTTCTGTCGGAATCGGATAATGCATAAATAGTAACTCATCCCACGTTTGGGTCATGACCCATGGACTACTAGGCAGTGGATAGGGACGATGGTCAGTTTGTTTTAGTTCTTGATTCATCTTAGTCATCCTTTGGGAGTTTATAAGTTTTAATAAATTTATTTTAACCCAAATGCAAATCCATGTATCCATATAAGTAATAAGGACGGTTCTGGTCTTCCTTTATGGAAGTTAAGAACCGTCCTTGTGTAGCTAGCAAGCATTCCTATTCGGGACACTGTACCTGTCCCTCCGTCCCAATACTACTCAGGCTTATCATACGTCACATACGTACCTGCGATAAAATCATGAATCGAACGTTTGTCTTCTCTGAGACCTACCATAAAGGCACTAACTATAACTCCGATCCCTAGCGTTAATAAGTAGGCAATGCCAGCTACGAAGTTTCGCATAAGCATCGTCCCAATCCCAACTTTCCTTCCATCAACACGGGCAATCCGGATGCCCAATGCTCTCTTCCCAACCGTGTATCCATACCAAAACACAGGTAGTAATAAATAATACAACAGATCTATAGCATGTGTTATATTATTGGGCTCTGAAACGAATTGTTGAAACAACGCAAAATTTAATAATGCAGATACGATAAATAGAAGGATGCCATCAAGAATTGCTGCGCCAAGTCTTACCCAAAAACCTCCTGGATTATCACACATAATGATTCCCCTTTCCCGTGCATAAAAGTCGCACCTAAGATTACTATTATTCTAGAACTCTCATTTTCATGCAAAAGGGACACAGGGACAGGTTCCTTGTCCCAAACATAAATTTACTCCATGCCTCAAAGCGAAAGGTAAGCCTTACTATTCCAAACTAATCATACCAATAATTTCCAAGGTATTACACCGCATTTTAACATTATGACTACAGGATTTTGGTACACTAAATTAAAAAGAGCCGTGATTCACACTTGTGAAATCAACGGCTTTTCTATAGCTATTTTAGTTCGTAGTTGAGGTAACAGTTCTCCACTCAGCCCCTAACTATTAAATTATATATATGTTAACTGCTATATTATTTAATGATAAACACAGGGCATTTAGCCATTTGAACCACATTGTGACTAACACTTCCCAAGAAGAATTCTTTGATTCTTCCTAGTCCCCGGCTACCCATTACAATGAGATCAACATTTTGCTCTTCAGCATACCGAACGATCTTTAGCGCTGGATTCCCTTCAAGGACTTCTACATCAGTATGGTTTGGAATCTGCTCTAAAAGTTCTCTCACTTCCACTAATCTAGTATTCGCTGCTTCTTGAGCATTCTTTTTTATTTCTATATACAAGTATGGATCAAAGGTATTTGGATATGCGCTTACTTCCATAACCGAGACAACCTCTAACCTGGCATTCTCATTATTTGCTACCATCTCTTTCGCATACTCTAATGCTTTTTTACTCAACTCTGATCCATCATAAGCAACAAGAATCTTTGAAGGTTTGTTCATCATCCAAAACACATCCTCTTCTATTATCACTTTTAGTGAGAGGCGTTCATGACTCCTTTCACTGATTATCATAAAGGAATAATTTGGATGTTCCTGTGATGTATGTCACCTACGGGAAAATTTTTTTTAAAAATATCTAGGAGCGGTCCAATCGGTCCAGGGGGACAGGTACAGTGTCCCAGCTCTTGCGTAGCAATTGGGACACTGTACCTGTCCCTTCGTCCCACCCTGCCTATTTTACGAAAATAGGACTTGATTAAGCTTCATATTTATCTGTCTTTCATACTTTAACGTAGTAAGAAAATAATCAATGAACCAATGGAGGCATTATGGAAAAGCAACTATATAAACCCTTACTTTCCTTGTTGGATACGGAAGAGGCGATTAAGAATATAAAGGATTATTTTGAAATGGAGCTATCTGAGTCCTTACAGATAAAAAAGGTTTCAGCACCTTTAATGATTAAAGGTGGTCAGGGAATTAACGATGATTTAAATGGAGTAGAACGAATTACTTCATTTAGTACGCCCGATATTACAGAGTCAGCTATTGAAGTCGTTCAATCCCTAGCTAAGTGGAAAAGGGTGGCTCTTGGAAGGTATAACTTGCCTGTTGGAAAAGGTCTATATACGAAGATGATTGCGATTAGAAGTGATGAGGAGTTAGATGCTACTCACTCTCTATTCGTTGACCAATGGGATTGGGAGAAGGTCATAACAAGAGAACAGCGCACTGAAGAAATGCTAAAATCGGAAGTTAAAAAAATATATCGTTCCATAAAGGACACAGAGACCTATATTCATGAGTATTACCCTGAACTAAAGCCAGTACTACCAGAAGAGATCACCTTCATTACCTCTCAGGAGTTAGAAGATCAATACCCTGGGCATACTCCAAAAGAACGAGAAAATGTGATTTCCAAAAAATATGGGGCCGTATTTATTATGAAGATCGGCCATACGTTGAATTCTGGTGAAAAGCACGACGGTCGTGCACCGGATTATGATGATTGGTCCTTAAATGGAGACATCATTGTCTGGAACCCAACCCTCGAGAGTGCCTTCGAGCTGTCTTCGATGGGTATTAGAGTAGATTCTATATCTCTAGTAAACCAGCTTCAAACTGCTTACTGTTTAGAAAGACTTGCCCTCCCCTTCCACCAATCCGTACTAAAAGAAAATGTTCCTTTTTCAATCGGTGGTGGAATCGGCCAATCAAGATTATGCATGTTCCTGTTAAAAAAGATGCATATCGGTGAAGTGCAAGCCTCCTTTTGGGGCGATTCAATTATTGAAGAGTGCAAGACTCAAAATATTCCACTTTTATAGGAAACAGACCTTAGAATGCTTACTCTTGTGGGTAAGCTTTTTTACATTTGGATAAGATCACTTCATCTATAATATTAATAAGTGAAACTATTAGGCATCTTATTCGTATTAGTATTTAAAGTGAATTGGACCAGGGGGACAGGTACCTTGTCCCAGATAGTTACTATCTTTGGGACACTGTACCTGTCCCTCTGTCCCACTACTATGAGGTGATTATATGTGGAATATATCGAAAGAAGCTAAAGAAAGATTTTTAAAACATAACCTGCTCCCGATTCATGAATCTGACCGTGAATGGGAGATTTCATTAAGAGAGGCTAGAGAAGAAGGCGAGGATTTGATTACTAGTTTGCAGGAAGAACTTGCGGAGGTAAAAGAGGAATTACTTCAGGTCTTGCCTAGTCGTTTTGTACCTTATTTAGAAGATGGTTCTTTAAATCAACCAACATTGCCTAAATCTGTACTTGAAGATTATTTAAACTGGATACAGCAAGCCTCACATGACTTTGAACAAGTATTAGATGCTGCATATGAACGGACACAACATGCTCTTCCTTATTTACCTACTTCTGTTCAAGAAGTGTTTGCAGAAAGTTTGCATGATTCAACGATTGAGCGCATTGTTTGGGAAGGCGATACACTTCATCTTTATGTCAATACAGATGGTGGTTTTTCTTCAAAGGCACTTATTCATTTTACATTTAAGGGAGTTCAATCTGAAGAAACAGATGGGCCCATTGAAGTTGGACAATGGTTTATTTATGATGAACTACAGAAAACTGAGGATGGATTTGCCTTTCGGGTCTTATTTGAAAGTCCGGAAAGTCAGTGGACCATTTCCATGAAAGAGTTAGATGCAGAGTACTTTTACCGTCCTAAGGAATATACGATATTGAGAAACGAAGAAAAACTTGAAGATACGTCCCTGGTTGAGTACACATCTAGCTTAAATCCAGAGCATCGCTATTGGTTGATTACACCACATATTGAGTGTACCATATCCTCATTTTCGGAAAATCTCGCCATAGAAAACGGTCTGATTGAGTTTTCCAACAATGAATTGGTGGTTATAGTAGGAAATGAACGTTTTACATATGATTTAGATGAATACAATCCGATTCAGTTTATCTACACCTACATATATGAAGATCCTTATGCACAGTTTAATGAGCCTATTCCAACAGAAGAAATCGAAGAAGCAGCATTAGGTGAAGAACTAGAACTACAAGTACGTGCATGGAACACCATGTATGGCAATCCTAAAGAGTTGGCAAACATTATTAACACAGTATTAATGAAGGTTAACGTTACGGAAGAAAATGAAATGATGATCAGTGTTTATGTAAATCATTTTTATAAAGAGGGAATCTTACTAAAAGAAGTGATTGAGAAACACCGTGCATGTATTGATTAGTGGACCTCGCTTCATTTAAATGATTCTAAAAAGGAGTCTACTTATGGAACCTAAAAGCAAACAAATGCTAAAACCCTTTCTCTCCCTTATTTTATCTACAAAAATACCAAAGCTCGCCCTCACCTTAGGGCTAATCGGGAGTCTGATTACAACGATTGTTGGTCTTTCCATTCCCCTTTTAACACGAGAATTGGTCGATGGGTTTTCAGTTTCATCTTTGAACATGTATCTAATTGGGGCCATCGTGATTGTTTTTATTTTACAGGCAGTTATAGACGGGGCCTCTACTTATGCTCTTGCTTATGTCGGACAAAATATTGTCGCTAGGTTACGTGAGCGTATGTGGTTTAAGCTCATTCGTCTTCCGGTTTCCTATTATGATAAAAGTAAAAGTGGTGAATCCGTGAGTCGTGTAGTCAATGATACTGGGGTCGTAAAGGACTTAATTTCACAACATTTCCCTCAATTTATAAGCGGAATTATTTCCATTATTGGAGCAGTGATTATCCTATTTATTATGGATTGGAAAATGACTTTACTCATGTTTATTGCCGTTCCCATTACTGCTTTATTTATGGTTCCCCTTGGAAGTAAAATGTCAAAAATCTCTCGCAGTCTTCAGGATGAAACAGCGAATTTTAGCGGAAGCGTGCAGCAGACCCTAAGTGAGATTCGCTTAATGAAAGCATCTAATGCTGAAGCGACAGAAGAGCAAAAAGGTATGGCTGGTATTAACAAGCTGTTTTCTTACGGCTTAAAAGAGGGGATCATTTTCGCCTTCATTGGCCCGCTTATGTATTTAGTAGTTATGGTCGTGATTGTGGTTATTATTGGCTATGGTGGAATTCGAGTTGCGGAAGGGACGATGACTACAGGATCTCTAGTTGCCTTTTTACTGTATCTATTTCAAATTGTCTTCCCCATCACTTCCTTTGCCATGTTCTTTACCCAGTTACAAAAAGCAAGGGGAGCGACAGAAAGGATTATTGAAATACTGGCCCTAGAAGTAGAAGCAGGACAAACAGGAAAAGAGTTGGATATTTCCAATCAATCTATTACAGTGAAACATGTTTCCTTTTCCTACAATGAGGGAGAACCTATCATCCAGGATGTCTCGTTTAAGATCCTTCCAGGTACAATGGTTGCCTTTGCAGGACCGAGCGGTGGTGGCAAAACCACGATGTTCGCCCTACTCGAGCGCTTTTACGAGCCAACTCAAGGTGATATCTTAATTGGTAACACCCCCATTACAGAGTTATCGATGCATACGTGGAGAAGGCAAATTGGCTATGTATCTCAGGATAGCCCAATGATGGTAGGAACAATAAGAGAAAACCTATGCTACGGATTACAACAAGGTCAAGAAAACATTTCTGATGAGCGCTTATGGGAAGTCGCAAAAATGGCCTATGCTGATCAGTTTATTAAAGAGTTTCCAGAAGGCCTTGATACTGAGGTTGGCGAGCGCGGTGTCAAGCTCTCTGGTGGTCAACGACAACGAATTGCGATTGCCAGAGCCTTCTTGAGAGATCCCAAAATCCTTATGATGGATGAAGCAACCGCAAGCCTGGATACCCAATCTGAAGGAATAGTTCAACAAGCTTTATCTCGCCTCATGGAAGATCGCACCACCCTTGTTATTGCTCACCGCTTATCAACGATTGTCAATGCCGACAACATCATCTTTATAGATAAAGGACGAATAACAGGAACGGGTACACACGAAGAACTTGTCCAAACTCATGAGCTATATAGGGAATACGCTGAACAACAATTGACATAGGACACGAGGGCTTCTTCATATTAAGATGTTTTTTTTCATAAAAGGAAAAAGTCAATAAATCGTAGGGACAATCCAAAGTTCTGTCCCTTTTAAAACTGCAAAAACTGCACCTTATATCGTTAGAAAGTATGTCTAACGATATGGGTGCAGTTCATAATAGACGAAGTGAGTATTCCTTAAATATCTCCTCTATCCAGCTTCATTGAAGTAAATACTCATGAGGTTATTTTACTCTTTAACAACTGTAACATTATCAATATACACATTAGTTGCCGCATTTCCATCCGCGATATTTCCTAGTTCAAAAACTAGTTTTCCATCATGATAGGTATCTTCCGCCATCGTAAATGTAACCGTATAGGTTTTCATCTCATTTGTTAGATCAAATGTACTCATTTCCGCATAGTTGATAAACCATGGATCCGTCGTAAGTTCTTTTCCAATATTAACATTAACCTTCCGATTTTCATCAGCTCTAGCATCGAACGAAACCGTATACGTGCCACCCTTTTCGAAATATAAATCTTTTTGATACACTTGTGGCGCATATGAAGCACCACCGACTTGGGAAATCGAGACTTTCATCTCATTGTTTTCTACTGTTGCAGTACCTTCTGCATATCCACTCCATGGATCTCCCCACCAAGATGACCAATGCGCATTTCCGTCATTGAAGCTTCCATTGTCAATGCCAGGCGTTGTCGTTGGTTCTGGTTGTGGTTCTGGTGCATTTTTAACTTGTAGCACCACATTGTCAATATGAATGATATGGTTTCCTATTGTATTTTCACCATCTTTTCCTAGTAAAAACTTTAAGCTAGCCGTTTCATCTGATGGCATTGTAAATGTATAGCTATATTGGCTCATTTCATTAGTAAGCGTAGATTTCTCACTTAAGAATCTAGTATATTGAGCATTCTCTACTGTAACTTCAACATCTCTTAAGGCTGATGAACGGGCATCGAATGAAACGATATACTCGACCCCTTTTGATAACTTCAAGTTACCTTGTTCAAGGAGCACACTCCACGGCTCCTTGCCTTCATTACTGATGTCAATTTGTACTTCTTCTTGGCTGTTAACAGAAAGCGTTGCACTCGCATCGAAGTGCACATAGCTACCCCAAGAATCAAAACCATTTGCAAACTGACCATTCTTTAGAGGAAATAAGTCTACTTGCCCATAATCAATCTCCGTAGATGTTTTCAGAAGAACGATGTCATCTAGAATGATGTTAGAGTCTTGCCCACCTAAATTAAAGATGAGTTGCCCTTCTGAATCCGTGATCTCATCTGGCATGGTGAATACAATATCGTATTCTGCCATTTCTGTCGTAAGATTAATGGTTTGTAACTCAGAATAACTAACTTCACCCTCTTTACTTCTAACATCAACTTGGATGGAAGTTGGTTTTGCGGCTCTAGCTCTGAATGTCGCTTTATAATCATTGCCTTCTAGCAGGTACATCCCTTTTTGTAAAACTTGAACATCGGTAGGATTTGCTCCTCCATCTATTACTTCCACTTGTAATTCTCTCGAACCCTCATCAACACTTGCCGAGGCAACTGCTTGATTGGTAACGAGATTCCAATATGTCATTCGGTCCATGCTTCCTTGATCAAATGTCCCGTTATACACAAGATTTCCGTCTGGTAATGGTTGTTTTGGACCGTTTTCATCCACTGGCTGCCCTGTCACTTCCTCTACACGAACGTTACCAATCCATAAAGGATTCTCTCCGCCATTTCCTAGATTAAATTCTAACCTAGATACAAGATCCGTTTCTGCTAACATATCAAACGTAAATTCATAGCTTTGTAGTTGGTCTGTTAGTGAGAAAGTCTCTTCATTAGAATACTTCACCCATCCTCGTTCAGGACCTGCTCCGAGTTTCACCATCATATTCCGATTAGCCGTAGATTTTGCGTCAAAGCTAACTTTGTAGGTGCCACCTTTCCCTAATGAAAGATTTTGGATTAACTGTAGAGAATATAGCTGATTTCCTGGATTTGTTGGTGTAATTTTTGCATAATTCACACCATCCATTGATTCAACGTTAATCGTCCCATCTCCCCCGAAATCAGGTAAATGAACAAAGTTCCAATAGGTCGGATTTAATTCCTCACCAACAGCATCTACTTCCGTAATCGGGTGCTCATATTGATGATCGTAGATGAAGTTCCCATCTTCTAACGGCTGCTTTGCCCCTTCAGGTAATACTACTTTTTCAATCACAGGTTCAACTGGTTCTTGATAGTCTCGCTTTTTCAAGTCATAGACACGAACATAATCGATTTCCATTTTCTTTGGAAAAATAGTAGATTCATCTGGTTCACCATCAAACCAGCCGCCTACTGCTAAGTTCATAATCAGATGGAAATTTTGATCAAATGGTGCTGGATATGAGTATTTAGTGGCACTGTTCTTCCCTTTTGAATACCAGTTATTTTGAGTCTGATATAACTTTCCGTCTACATACCAACGAAGTTCTCCTGGCTCCCATTCAAGTGAATAGGTATGCCATGCATCAATTCCTCTATTTTTAGGTAGTTCATACTCTTTACCTGTATACTTGTTATTTGGCCACACTTCTCCATAATGGATGGTCCCAGCCACTGTATGGGGTTTACTTCCCCAGCTCTCCATAATATCGATTTCTCCTGAAGCTGCCCAACCACCGTATTTGTCATCTTCAGGTAACATCCAAATCGCTGGCCATAATCCCTTCCCTACAGGAAGCTTTGCTTTAATATCAAATCGACCATACTTTTTACTAAATAAACCCTTTGTTTTTAATCTTGCTGAAGTATAATCATAAGTTCCAAACTGATCTGTCACTTTTTCCTTTTTCGCTTGGATAATAAGCTTCCCATCTTTTACGTAAGCGTTTTCACTTGAGTCCGTATAAAATTCCTTCTCATTGTTTCCCCATCCAGGCGCAACTCCATTCCCATCTGCATCAACAATCCAGTTTCCTAAATCATACGTCCACTTTGTGCGATCGATCTCCTTGCCATCAAATTCATCTGACCAAACAAGTTCCCATTCGGATTTACTAGATTTTTCTTCTTTATTTAGTGCTCCTAATGCCATTGAAGGTAAAATAAGAAAAAGGCTTAGCATAATCAATAAAATTCTTTTCAATTTTTTTCCTCCTTATAATTGGGTATAGATTCAAAACGAGGTACGTTGTTAACCACCTCCTTTTCGTACAGAATGATTAGAATCATGAGGTATTATCTATGTAGTGTGTTAGTGGATATATAGAAAGCTATGTAAGTAGCGACCTACGTGTGGCCGCTCCCTACATAGTTTTCAGAAGCTGTAGATTACTTTATTATTGTTGTAATAGAGTGACTAGGTAGCTCGACTTCTAGAACTTCATCATTTAAGGAAACTCTAAGATTCTCAACTGTATCGGTAGCATTCATCAAAACTACTACTACCGCTCCATCTGCATTTTGGAAAGCAACCGTTTGGATGGTGTCTGTATGAAGTTCATGCTTAATTCTGACAGCACCTGGTTTTACATATTTGCTAAAATGTCCAATGTAATAATAAGAGCTATTGTAATGGATGTCCCCTGTCTTCGTGTCTACTATGATTGGAGCATCACAATAGTTTCCAACATGGTTAGGCCCACCTTGTTCATTTAAGACAATATTCCAATCAATCCAGCCTTCTAGCCAGTTGTTGAAGTCTCCCATCATATTACGAGCATATCGTTCACCAGTATGCCAAGCACCTAGCTTCACTCCACCTTCAATACACCCTTCTGTAAATAGAAGATGCTTGTCAGGGAAATCATCATGGATTTTAGTGAGGTTCTCAAACTCCTCAGAGACATACCAATGAAGGCCTGTTCCCCAAATATACTTTGCCGCTTCAGGGTCAGAGAAAATGACTTTTGCACGCTCATAAGCAATATCACGGTTATGATCCCACACAACAATTTTCCTATCTTGAAGCCCTTCTTTTTCTAAAACTGGGCCTAAATAATTTTTCACAAAATCTCTTTCTTCTTCAGCTGTATAACGGCATGAATCCCAAACCTGAGTTGCCTCAGGTTCATTTTGTACGGATACACCCCAAATAGGAATCCCATGTTCTTCCATTGCTTTAATATATTTCGCATAGTAAAGGGCCCAAACTTCACGATACTCCTCTTTTAACTTTCCACCGTGATTCATATCATTATTTGTTTTCATCCAAGCTGGAGGACTCCATGGTGAGGACAATATAGTGATATCTTCGCCAGCTATGTTTCTAGCATCCTTAATTAATGGAAGTACCCATTTGAATTCTCTTTCAATTGAGAAGGTCTTCAGGTCTGTATCATAGTCATCTACATATGTGTAATTTTCTAAGGAAAAATCACAGCTATGGATGTGGGTTCTCCCTAACGTATACCCAAGCCCTTTTTCTTTATCAAAGTAGCTCTCAATCACTTTCATTCTATCTTCTGGGGAGATTTGTGCTAATGTGTAAGCAGCTGCTTCTGTAAACGCTCCTCCAAATCCCATGATTTTCTGAAAGGATTGAGTAGGATCTACTTTTAATAGATTTGTTTCATCTTCTTTTTCAGATTGAACCATTCTTGCTTCTATTTCATAAAACTTCTCATCTTTTCCTTGAGCTGTTTGGAAAATCTTCACTTATGTCCCCTCCTATTCTTTATTTATCCTAGATAGACATCTACTCTCTTAATCTCTTTATTTCTAATGGAGAGAGCATACTTTTCCTCTAAGAAGTCGTTCTCTACTTCAATCTTCTCCTCAACACCATGAAGAACGTATTTTACCGTTTTAACTCCATCCATACCGAAAGAATTTTTTCTTTCTGGATTATAGTAAGTGACTTCTACGTCTCCTAATAAAACAAAACGGACTTGATTGTGATCATTAAACAACCATTCTGGAAGGATAGGCTGCAACTGAAGGGTCAGCTTACCTTCATCTAAAGAAAATACCTTTTTCCCCATCATCATCACTTGCCACATACTTATAAACTCAGCTGTTGTTCCACTTAATCTCGCTACAAAGCCTTGACCGTGAACAGCCGAATCAGGATTGACGCTACTTGCAATAAAAGAGGAATTCTCCAGTGTACTTCTTCCATATACTTCTGGATCCATAAAAGGAGGTAATGCATGCCTAAAATCTTCGAAGAAGGCATCATATAATCCCGCTTTTAATAGACTTAATAGATATTTAAATTCCATGTGCATGAAAATGGATTCTCTCTCTAACCATCCTGGTGTAAAGGCACGAGCCCGACCAATTTCATATGTCATCTCTTCTAGAGAACTAGAAGTCTTATACATTTTTAAGCTTTGGTCATACAACTCAGATTCCTTGATTAATTGGTGAATCTTACTTGATTCTTCTTGCTCTTTGTAAGTTTTCAACGCTCTTGCTGGACCTTCTAAGAAATGCGGTAAAGTCACTGTTTGAAAAGCATGAATATCAACTATTGGTAAGCCTTTTTCATTCACTCGATCTGTTACTGTATAGTCACTAACCTCAAAGTAGAAATAAGTTGGTGTTAATCCTTCACCATGGATGACAGCTTTTTCAATCCCTAGATTCACTTTGTGGAGATAGTTTTCAATCATACGAACCATATTATCTGAGGTGATCTGCACTTCCTCACCGGTAACATCATGTCTTACCGCTTCCCGGTATTGCTCACGTGCAGTTGAAACCGTATCCCAATAGTTGAAATCATCTAGGCTACCATTTCTGTATTGTTCTAAGGCTCCATTTACCACTTCTATCAACTGATGTAATTCCATCGGCACAGCTATGCGGTGATCTGACTGCTTTAACGCATCAATCATAAATTCTAGTACTCTCTTTAGTTCATATGTTTCACTCATCGCTGAACCAAATAAACCAGGTAAACCATTCATGGAATCATTCCAACCGGGCTTATTCGCTTCCATCTCAATTCCCATTCCAAGAGGGTCAAGCGTTGAAAACTTAATGAAAGCTAAACCGAATAATTTACTCATTAGGTTCGTTCGATAGAGATCTCCGTTTCTAGTTACCAACCAATTTCCTTCTCCATTATGGTTTTCATGAATAGCTCCGTATTGACGAACTTTACCATTCGCTATCACATATTTTTCTGATCTCGGCTTCACATAAACGTGGCTTGTAAAGAACTTGTAATCCTCGTCTTGGAATAACAAGTAATCTTGTTTCTCTGGAAAGATGGATAGATAGTTTTGAATTAAATCTAAGTTATATGTCCAATGATCCATCCAATATCCTTCTCCGAATTCGGCCTCCATGTTTTGCTCACTTCTAGATAGGACCTGTTTCAAAAATTCGGATGGAGCTACTGAAAGTTCCATATTTCGCTCTAGTATGGACTGTAGTAAAGAACCCGGTGTAAAGGTGCCGCTTAATTTTGATTGGATCCATTGTTGGTCCTCGTCTGATGTGAAGCTTCCTTTCATCCACTCAAAATTATTTTTGTCCTTAAGCTCAAAGCTTGCCCCTTTAACGACTAATGGATTATATCCATCTGCCTGAATTAAGCTCATAAATAACTTGATGTTATAGTCACCTATTTCAGGATGGAAGAAGATATCATTTCGACGATTTTGATTAACATCTCGGAAATTACCATTTCCTTGTGAAAAAAATTCAGGTGCTAGTGAGAAGAAGTTATAATCTCGTTCTAAATCTCCATGCTTCCTTGAGTACACGTAATACACAAAAGGATTCCTCTCTGTTTCAAGCATCATGGGAAGTCCACCACGTAACACATTATCTAAATAGCTTTGCTTACAGTAAGCATCAAATAAAGGTAAACCTGAATCTGTTTGGATATCTTTTGTGATTTCGTTAACTAGTTCTGTAGTTTCTACATATTTTTGATTCATATAGGCCGACTGAGATAAATCTGACACTCTATTGTTGATTAGACTAATATCATTCACATGACCAATCATTGTATATAGTGTGACTTTTTCACCTGGAGCTAACTTTTGCTCAAAAGCTGAGAATCCTGATGGGACTTTATTGGCTGTTATTGGCTCTCTTTCTAGTAACTCCTTTACCGACACCTGAGCAAACTCATTCGGAAAAGACCAAGATGTGTTTTTGCCAAATACATCTTCAACATCAACAATAGGAGATAATAACTTTCCGTCCTGAACAAAGCTTAAGTAAAAATGACCTTTTGTCACTTCTTCTACCTCTGCTGTGTCGTTTGTTGAGGAGCGCACACGATAATAAGGAATGTTATTCTCAAGATTGAAAACATCCATCCAACTTTTTAACGTATTACCTACTGCTTTATACGCAGCATCGTCGACACCGTAAGGAATAATTGCCGGTAGACCGTCCACCACTTCTAGATCTAATAAGGTATTGGTTCTATTCTCTATTTCAACTTTACGAACAAGTGCAGCAAAGTTTTCATTGGGTAATGTAAAGTAGGTAACCGTTGTGTTCAATCCTGTTTCTTCATTCATTTCCTCAATCTTTAGTTCATTTTCCTTAATGAACATCTTTCTCTCAGCTGAAAAGTTCGCTGACGAAAATGGTTCAGAAACTTTTCCATTTATCTTTACAAATGTTCGAAATCCATTTGTAGAGACACGTTGATAAGCTTGATTGGCAGGAAAAAATTCCGTAATAGCATGGTTTTTATCTTGTACACCAAAGCTCACAATTGCTTGTCCTCGATTGACATAAAAGGACCACATTGGTACTCCGTATACCCCTGCAATTCCAGGAAGGAAGCTTGAGAATGTTTTCGCTTCATCATATTGGTTGATTGCAAAGTAATTTTCATCATTAAACGTATAATTGACCATGATGTGCACCTCTCTTCATTAGATTGTTCTTGTACGTATAACGTCTGCGTAGCGATGACCCGTTTCTTTTAACGTCCTTTTTTGTGTTTCGAAGTCTACATACGTAATACCGAAGCGTTTATCATATCCGAATGCCCACTCAAAATTATCAAGCAATGACCATAAGTAGTATCCTGCTATGTTCATTCCTTCATCATTTAAATCTGCAACTGCTGCAATGTGTTCTTCTACATATTTCTGGCGTTCTGTATCGTATACTCTTCCATCCTCAGCCACTACATCATCAAATGCCGCACCGTTTTCTGTTATATAGATTGGTAGATTTGTATATTCTTCTCTAAGCCTTCTAATAAGTTCCTTAAATTCATTCGGAGCTATATCCCAGCCCATACCAGTTTGATCATAATCAGAGTATGCCCCTTTATATAAGAAGTCTGCAGCACTCGAAAATTCAACGATTGAACGAGAATAATAGTTAATTCCGAAAAAGTCACATTCAATTGAAATCTTTTCTAAATCTCCTGCTTGGATAAAACGATAATCATGTACGTATTTGGAAAATAAATTCATCATATCCACTGGGTAACTACCTTTAAAAACAGGATCTAAAAACCAACGATTTCCGTACCCGTCTGCATTATTAGCTGCTAAACGATCATTTGTCGAGTTACTCGCAGCATAAACAGGTGATAGATTTAATGTAATTCCAATTGGAGTCTTTGATTGGAATTGGTTCTTGAGTAAATCTACGGCTTCTCCGTGAGACAAAAGTATATGGTGAACTGCTTTCAATGCTTCTTCCATATTTGTATGTCCTGGTGCATGAACTCCCTGGTGATAGCCTAAAAAGCCGGCACACCATGGTTCATTATGTGTAATCCACGAATCGACGTCGGCATCAAGTTCTTCAAAACAAATACTCGCGAACTCCTTAAACCAGTTTACCGATTCACGATTTGTCCATCCTCCTAGTTCATGGGCCCACATTGGAAGATCCCAGTGGTACAAAGTGACTGATGGTTTAATGTTATTTTCCTTTAATTTTGTAATGAGTCTTTTATAAAAATCCATACCTGCCGGATTGTACTTTCCTTGCTCAGGAAAAATTCTTGGCCATGCGATGGAAAAGCGGTATGAATCTACCCCTAATGTTGTAAGAATTTCTACATCTTCTTCATAACGATGGTAATGATCGCATGCAACATCACCATGATCCATGTTCCACACTTTTCCCGGAATACGTGAGAATGTATCCCAAATGGATAACGACCTACCATCTTCTTTATAAGCTCCTTCTATTTGATAAGAAGAAGTTGCAGTACCAAATATAAAATCCTTTGAAAATCTAGTCATTACTTTCACCTCTATGTTTTTGATACACCTTAATTGAATCAATCAGCATTTGCTGCGGGAAGTTAGTTGTTTCATCAGGATACCCTGGCCACTTTCCGCCAACGGCTAAGTTAATTTGCAAATAAAAATCACGGTTAAAAGGAGCTGGATACTTTACCTCTGTACCGTTTTGATCGTTGGTTGAAAACCAATTCGTTTGTTTGGCATAGAGAATGCCATCCACATACCATCTGAATTCTTCTGGTTCCCAATCTAGGGTAAACTCATGAAAATCATCAGAGAATTTTTGACCATGTGGTAGTGTATACGATTCACCGGTGTACGTATGTGGCACACCATAATGAAGCGTTCCGTGCACCGTTTCCGGTTCATGACCCACTATTTCCATAATGTCAATTTCACCGCAAGACGGCCAGCCTGAATATAGCTCCATATCTTCTGGCATCATCCAAATAGCAGGCCAAATCCCTTGACCTTCAGGAAGCTTGGCCCGAATAGAAAATCGCCCATAAGTCCAGCTTTGCTTCCCTTTTGTTGTCAACTTGGCTGACGTATAAGGATGCTCTTTCCATGTTTCCTTATGGGCTTCAAGAACTAGTATTTGCTCTTCTAGACGTGCATTTTCTTTACGAGGAGTGTAGTATTGCAGCTCCTTATTACCAAATCCTCCTCCGCTATTTACGAAATTCCAATTCTTTTCGTCTACTTCTGAGTCCAAGAAAGAATCTTCCCACACGAGTGTCCAATGAGCAGGTTGGATCTCTTCCTCTGTAAGCGTAATCAATTTATAGTTTATAACCTTGTCTTCTTTATCTACTTCATACAACCCAATATATTTGTTTATTACTGCATCAACTCCAGTAATACAGCTTCCTAGATTATAAGGATTTGTAACAGTTCGATCAGAAGGTACTTGATCCCCAATTGTCGGATTAATGATAGGTGAGGATGAAACTTTCACTGCTAGCTGATGACCTGAAGCTATGACAACGTCTGTAATCTTCGTCGTTCCCATCATTTCCCCTTTACTAATTGCTGCTTGAAGGGCATGTGAGGGATTCGTCTGACTGTTTTCTAATACCATGTTCTCCACTCCATCCTAATCAACATAAATTTACTACGTATTCTATTATTTTACCTTGTTCAGGACGATTACTTTAGATGAGGAATTTTGTATTCGGTTTCAGTATTTTAGGAACAAAAGGCGCAAGCACCCCGGGTGGCCTCAGGCATAGCAAATGTTCCTTAAAGAGAAAAAGGGTGATCTTTCCTTTTACTCTTTAAGGAACATTTGACCTAGGAAAAGTGTATTTTCTTTTTCCCTCGAGGTTGGATGAAATTGCAAGGATCATCGCAATTTCATCTTGGCTTGGCGCTGAAGCCGGATTACGATACACTAGGCTTAGTTATCCACAAATGATTCATTTTGTAATTTCCTAAAAATAAAAAAATAACGAGCCTAAGCTCGCTATTTTCCTTGTAATACTTCATCTATTATTCTTAATTCTTCTTCAGAGAAATCTAGTTTTTCTAACGTTTTTATATTTTCTTCAATCTGGCTTACTTTACTTGCTCCAATTAACGCAGAAGTAATGCTTTTCTCTCGTAAAACCCAAGCTAATGCCATTTGAGCCAAGCTCTGTCCCCGCTCTTTTGCGACATTGTTTAGTAACATCACCTTTTGCACCACTTCTTGTGATACATCTTCTTTGTTTAGAAAGCTTTTGTCCTTCATGGCTCTTGAATCAGAAGGAATACCGTTGATATAGCGGTTTGTTAATAACCCTTGTGCAAGAGGAACAAAAGCAATGCATCCAACGCCTTCATCTTCTAGCAAGTTTGTTAATCCATCTTCAACCCAACGATTAAACATAGAATACGCGGCTTGGTGAATGAGCATCGGTGTTCCTAGTTCTTTAAGAATAGCAATCGCTTTCGTTGACTCTTCCACACCATAATTGGAAATACCCACATATAATGCTTTACCTTGTCTGACGATCTGGTCTAATGCTAACATTGTTTCTTCTAAAGGTGTATCTGGGTCTGGTCTGTGATGATAAAAGATATCAACATAATCAAGTCCCATTCTTTTTAGACTTTGATCTAAGCTAGAAATCAAATATTTCTTAGAGCCCCAATCCCCGTAAGGCCCCTGCCACATGTAGTATCCTGCTTTAGTAGAGATGATCATTTCATCTCGATACCCAGCAAAGTCTTGTTGAAGAATTTTACCAAACGTCTCTTCAGCTGACCCTGGTGGTGGACCATAGTTATTCGCTAAATCAAAATGAGTAATTCCTAAGTCAAAAGCCTTCCGAACCAGTGCTCGTCCATTCTCAAAAACATCTTCTCCACCAAAGTTGTGCCAAAGACCTAATGAAATAGCAGGTAATTTCAGTCCTGTTCTCCCGCATCGGTTATATACCATTTGTTCATAACGTTGTTCATTTGGGTTATACACCATATTAAAAACCTCCAAAATTGTCTTTTATCAGAAATTCACTTCAATAGTTGGTTACTACCAGCCTAGAGGAGACGGTTCTATCTCTTCTTGCCAAAAGGTTTGAATTTTCCTTCTTGCTTCAGCTGACATTTTCCCCTTACTTGCAGCTAGGTTTTCTGTTAATTGTTTATCATCTCTAGCACCTGGAATCACTGTTGAGACTTCCTCAAATGCCAAAATAAAGCGCAAGGCTGTTTGTACGATCGATTCATTTCCAATGATGGGTTGTAGTTTTCCCAGTACGTCCTGCCTCCGCTTAATTTGTTCCTTTGACCATCTGCTTCTTATACCAGTAAAGACACTATCTTGATGATACTTTCCTGAAAGCCATCCAGAATCTAATGGTACTTTTATAATAAGTCCTACATTTTTTTCTTTTGCCTTTTGAAATGCTTTTAGAGGTTCTTGATAGAATATATTAAACATCACTTCAATTACCTGTGCATTCGTATGCTCTAGTATTTCAAGCATTTCCTCACTTGTATCAACGGAGGCTCCATATGCTCGAATTTTGCCTTCATTCTTTAAGGTATCTAACAGTTCAAACTGTGCGCTCCTGCCTTGGAGACAGCTAAATGGTGGATTATGAAGAAGTAATGTGTCCACATAATCCGTTTGAAGTCGCTGTAAGCTTGATTCAATAGAAGTTCTCAATTTACTTACATCGAAATCAACAACCTGATTAGGATGATGACCGATCTTTGTGTTGATCACGACTTTCTCTCTTGAATGAATAAGAGCTTTCCCAAGCAGCTCCTCACTTTTACCAGCACCGTAATTAGGAGCGGTGTCAAAAAATGTACACCCTTGATTCATTGCATGATGAACTAAGGAGATTGCTTCATTCTCCGACATCTCTCCCCAATCTTTTTCATTCCCTAATTGCCAAGCACCAAATCCGATCTCAGAAACTTGCAGACTTGTGCTACCTAATGTTCGATATTTCAAGTTATTCCCTCACGATCGTTAGTTTTGGCTACGAAACTCCTTTGGAGAAATTCCTTCTAACTCCCTAAATACTCTTGCAAACTGTTTAGAATTCTTGTATCCAACCATTTCGCCGATCTCAAAAACTTTATAATCCGTTTCTTTTAGAAGTTTTTTTGCTTCGTTGATTCTTATTTTTTTTACGTAATCCACAAAGTTACTACCAGTGAACTCTTTAAACGTGTGACTAAAATAAGAGTAGTTAACCGAAATATAGTTAGAAACGACCGCTAGATTTAGATCAGTATGAAAGTTTTCTTCAATATATTTTATGGCTTTGCCCATGTATTTCTGGTCGGAGTAGACAGATTTCACTTGCTTAACGTATTCATGGAGCCGCATGACTAAATCTTCGACTGCATAATAATAGTCGTGAAAATCTTTATAATTATACATATCTCCCACTTTGCTATAGAGCTTAAAAATTTCTATAGATTCTTCACCTAGCTTATTAAAAAAGCTATCAAAAATATGTTTATTGATTAATTCACCAATTGCCTCCATATACCCAATACCTAGCGAGGAAATCTTTTCATAATCAAAGATGTTTAAGAGACTATACTTTAACTCTTTATCTCTTCCCGTTCCAAGCATATTGGAAATTTTATATATCATATCCTCTGGAAGCTCTTCACGTTCGAAGTGTTTTCCTTTTATATTCTCGTATTGAATTAACTGACATCTAGGAAATAAAAATTGGTACTTCTTAGCCTGAGAAGCTTGATTATATCCCTCTTTAAGCTTTTTTAATTCAACCTGTTTCTCACTCACTGCTTGAAACAAATGAAAGTACTTTTCATCCTTTAGTTTTTCTGTTATATAGTCAAATAGTGAACCATCTGGTGTTATGAGAACAACATTATCATATTTGTCGTTGAAGCTAATATGATGTTTGGTTTCTTGACCGTAACGTTTCTCTAGTAGATATTTGATTCGATGAAGACTTTCAATCGGTTCCATTCCACTTTTACTTACGAGTATGTCAACATAATATCCATCCGGATACTCCGGTAGGTTCGTTTTTAAACAAATTCGTTGAATTTCGTCCTCATCAATATTCTGGTTTAGTAGAATAAGGTTTAATTGGCTTGTGCGCAGTTCATCTAATTGCTCTAGTCCCTTTTCATAATCGGCACCCAGCTCTTCTAACACCTTATTAATGGACTGAAATAGCTCACTACGGTTAACCGGTTTCAATAAGTAATCTTTTACATTCGATTTGATTGCGGCTTTTGCATACTCAAAATCATCATGTCCGCTTAAGATGATGACAGATATATTCACCTTCATTTCTTGAACTTCTTGAATGAGAGTAATTCCATCTACTCTAGGCATCTTAATATCTGTAATCAAGATATCAATTGGTTCCTGTTTGATTATTTCCATTGCTTCTTGTCCATCCGAAGCGACTAATATCTCAAACACATCCGCAAACTCTCTCTTTACCATAGCTTGGATCCCTAGACGAATGTTTTTTTCATCATCTACTATTAACACTTTATACATGTTTTCGTACCCCCTTGATCACGATACAAGGTAATGTCACTACAACTTTCGTGTACTGCCCTTCTAGACTGTCCACATGAAGGCCATATTCATTTCCGTAGTGAAGTTTTATTCGTTCATTCACATTGCGTAGGCCAATCCCACCCTGTTGATGGATAGATTCGGGCACTTTTTCGTCATCCACTTGAATGTGATGGTTCAGCTTTTCTAAATCAACTGCCGTCATACCGACACCATTATCCGTTACTTGAATTTGAACATTGTCATCCTTTATACAAGCCGTGATTTCTATCATACCATCATAAATGGTATGAATAATCCCATGTCTCAATGAATTCTCTACGATGGGTTGAAGGGACATTTTTAGTATTTCTTGTTCCAACAAATGCCCAGGGATCTTTACCTTTAGACTGATTCGCTTGTCTAGGCGTAAGTTCATAATATCAATATAATTTTTTATATGAGTAACTTCTTCTTGAAGAACAACAAAATCATTTTTCCACTTTAAGTTGTATCTCATCATTTCACCTAGTGAAGTAAGTGCATCTGAAATTTCATATTTTTCTTCTATTTCTGCCATCATCTTTATATTTTCTAATGTATTGTATAAGAAGTGTGCATCAATTTGTGTTTTCAGTGCACGTAATTCTGCCTCTTTTGTTGATGCTTGTTTATTAACTGCATCAGCGATTAGTCGATTAATTTTTTTTAACATTTCTCTAAAGTGATGGGCTAATTGTGCAATTTCACTTTGGCCGTAAATGTCTACCTGTACTGCAAAGTCTCCTGCCTCCACACGTTTCATTAGTTCAATCAACTTATATAATCTTTTTAACAAAAAGGAAATTAGTAGATACGTTAAGAGTGAAAGAATAAATACGATTAAAAACGTACCACTTAATGCAATGTTTCTAGTTTGCTTCATTTCCGCATAAATATTTTCCAAGGAGATCACGTTTATAACATGTGATTCAATGTCTTCTATATAGGTTGACACGATTAAGTAGGGTATATTGTTTTGGGTAAATTGTGCACTTGCAATCTCTTTATTTTTGATCGTATTATGTTCCTTTTGGATAACTGATAACTCAATTTCATGTTCATTCAAAAAGCTTTTGTTAGGATCCTGGTACACATTCTGATGTGAATCTATGACAATCATCTCGGATTGACCATCATTAACAGGGCTATACATATTCGGATAAAAATTCTTTAAATGCATACTAATCTCAATAACGCCCAAATGTTCATCCTTTGGATACTCAATTTCACGAAGCAAGGAGATTTTTGCGTTTTTATTGATAATTAAATAGCGATCTAGTAAATCAAGATCACTTTTTTCATAAGACCATAGTTCCATTCCATTACGGACCATGACTTCACTTAACCAAGGTTTATCTATAATCCTATCCTCTTTAAACACGATGGGCCACATCTCTGTTACATAGGGGTTGCTCGTAAAGAGGCGAATATGTGCGATCGTTGGATTATTATTTTGAAGCTTCGCTACATTTGAAAAGGCATTCATTTTAAAATCTATGAGTTCATTGATATTGGTTTCATCTCTCGTTTTAATATACTCAATAAAATCATTATCAGATACAACCATTTGAGCGGTTCTTCTCATAGATTCAATATTAGTATGGATATGAATACGTTCCATCTCTAATAGATTTTCATTTTTTTTGGTTATAGCAGATAATGAGTTTTCATAAAGTTGATTTGAATAATATAAAGTAAAGATAATTGCTGGTATCATAAAAATGATGACGTATAGAGAGATTAATTTTTTTTGCAAAGATAATCTCCACATTATTTGTATTGGTGAAGATTGCATAAGTTTTTTCATTCCCACCACATCCACTAGATTATTTCATATTGTCTAGTATAGTTCATATTAATCTAATATATAGCTTAAAAACCCAGAGTTCCTCTGGGTTTTTTTGCAAGCTTCTTACTTTGTTGCAGCATCAAGCTTTTCTTTATTCTTTTCGAAAATAGTCTGCTGGTATTCTTTTACTTTATCATAGCCATAATCGTCACGCTTCTCTAGGAATTCCTCAAAGATTTGATCAAATTCCTTATCTGACTTAGCTAATAATAATTTAGGTACCGTTTTGCCCCATTCTTGAGCAATTTTACTACCCGCAACACCTTCAGCTGAAGTACCTGTTGGGTTAATTCCATCATACGCTGCAAAACTCATTGTTTTACCTTTTGTCCAATCTTCCATTTGTTTAAATGGTTCAGCAGCAGGTGGTGCCCATTGAAGGCTCATATTTGTATCCATTAACATCCAGAACTTATAAGATCCACCGTATTGTTGGTCAAACGCAGCACGGTCATTATTTAATAATTCTAGTACTTCTGGTTTGAATTGTGACTTACCATCTACAACTTCGTGCATTTCGCCTTCTTTACCAAGGTAAAGGTCCTTTTGACCTTCTTCACTGATTAAATAACTTAAGAAACGAATCGCTCTTTCTTTATCTTTTACATCTTTTGAAATTAACGTAACTGTCCATCCAGAAATACTATCACCAGCTAGAGTTGGTGCATCTAAGTTTGAGTTAGCTGGACCTTCTACTGCAATATAAACTGAGTTTGGATCTTTTGCATATAAAGCTTGTTGCTGTGCTGCTAAATCACTGCGTTGATATAACATGGCAAAATAACGGCCTTGTGCAATCTTTTCTTCCATTTGTGGACGCTTATCAATGAAAATATCTTTTGCTAATAGTCCCATATCGTTTGCTTCTCTAAATGTCTTTAACCATTTTAAATATTCAGGATCTGTCGTACGGTCGTACAATTCTCCGTCCTTTTCCATTGGAATGGCTAAGAAGTTTTGTAAGTAACCTTCTAAAGAGTTGTTACCCACATCTGTAAATTCATTTAATCCAAATGGAATTAACGGAGCTCCATTTACTTCTGGGAATTTTTCTTTTGCCGCTTTAAGGGCCGCTAAGAACCCTTCTGGTGTTCTCATATCTGGGCTACCAATCGCTTCGTACATATCTTTTCTTACTAGGAATGTTTGATTAGATGGTTTTAAATCTTTATATTGATCGAAGTCTTGTGGTGACGATGAAGCATTTGGATATCCATATACGTTTCCATTTTCTTGCTTATACCATTCTAGTTTGGCACCATCTGATACCTTAAAGAAATAAGGATCGTAGTTTTCAGCTAGTTCATTTAAAGGAAGAACTAATTCCCCTTCAATCATCTTCTTTACTGCATCTTCCCACCAGCCAATTGTGATAAAGTCTGGTAACTTACCAGATGCAATCATGGTATTCATTTTTTCAGCTTCATTTCCTGCAGGTGAAATAAAGTTAACCGATACACCTGTTTTATCCGTTACATACTTTGATACTGCATCTTCTCCCCATTTACTTGCATACCAAGAGAAGTTTACATACCAGTCAAATGTAATAGGTGACGTGTCTGCCTGCCAACCTGGTTCGTCAGCTGAAAGTGGTGTTGTTTCTTTTTCTTTATCCTCGTTTGAAGCGCTTTCATTCGATTCACTATTTGAGCATCCTGCAAACAATGCTACAAACATAGACATCATTAAAATGAAAGTAATTGTCTTTGTTAAGATGTTTTTCTTCATCATAGTTTCCCCCTTACTTTTTTTGGGGCACTGTTATTTTGTAACAGTGCCATTATATTTAAAAACTCTTCATAAGAAGAATTTTTAATACTTAATTAACCTTTAACTGACCCAATTAGCATTCCTTTTACAAAGTACTTTTGTAGGAATGGATATACCAGCATAATTGGTAACGTTGTGACCACCATTGTAGCTAGTTTGATTGATTGTGACGTAACGGTTTTCGTCGTGATCCCACCAGGTGCATTCATCATCATTTGGTTTGAACTTGATTCCGCTACTACTTTATAAAGATACGTTTGGATTGGTTGTAACTCAGGATTATTTACAAAGATTACCCCTGCAAAATAATCATTCCATTGGTAAACTCCCTGGAATAATGCAATCGTAGCAATAACCGGCATCGACAACGGAAGAACTACCTTTACAAAGATCATAAAATCGCTTGCACCGTCTATCTTTGCTGCTTCTTCAAGTGAAGTTGGTAACTCCCTAAAGAAAGAAACAAAAATGATGAGATGGAAGAAATTAAATAGTGTTGGGATTATATACACTAAGAAATTATCGAAAAGTCCTAAATCTCTAATTAGTAGAAAGTAAGGAATTAATCCCCCACTAAAGAACATGGTGATAATCCCAAAAATCATATAGTATTTTCTACCGTACAGATCTCTACGTGAAAACGCATAGGCTACCATAGCTGTAAATAATACGTGAGTTAGAGTCCCAACTACTGTTTTGGCGAGAGTCACACCAAAAGATGTAAGGATCCCTGGATTGGCAAATACTGCTTCATAGTTTTCAAGTGTGAACTCACGAGGCCACCAATATATCCCTCCTTGCATAGCATCTACTCCATCATTTAAGGAGTTAACAAGAACGTACCAAATCGGATAGATGGTAATGAAACATATGATTAGCATGAACAGCAAATTGAGGTTGTCAAAAATATACTCACTTTTCGTTCGTCTGTTTAATTTAAAAAGCTTGAACATTTACAAGACACCCCCTTAGAATAAAGAATTTCCATTCAGTTTCTTCACAATCTTGTTTGCTGATAGTAGTAAGATAAATGCAATGACTGCTTTTAACAAACCTACTGCCGTCGCATAAGAGTATCTAGCATTTTGAATACCTACTTGATACACATAAATGTCTATTACATTACTTGCACTTTCATTTAAAGCGTTACCTAAGATTAAGATCTGATCAAAGTTTGAATTCAACACACCACTTACCGCTAGAATAAATAGAATTGTAATAGTTGGTCGAATTGCCGGTAGTGTGACATGCCACATTTTTTGAAATCTGTTAGCACCGTCGATTGTTGCTGCTTCGTATAATTCCGTGGAAACCCCTGCTATCGCTGCCAAATAAATGATTGCGGACCATCCTAGTTCTTTCCAGATATCAGATAAAATGATGATACCCCAAAAGTAATCTGGCTCTGCTAAGAAGTTTGTCCTCTCACTGATTAGTCCTAAGTTTAGTAAAATATCATTTAGAATCCCGATATCAGCCAGCCACGTAGTCATAATTCCACCTAAAACTACCCAAGATATAAAGTGAGGTAGATAGGAAATCGTTTGGACCATCTTTTTAAATTTTAATGAAGTAAGCTCATTTAGTAGCAAAGCAAATATGATTGGTAACGGAAATGCTATAAATAATTTGATTAGGCTTATACCAAGTGTGTTTTTAAGGACAATCCAAAAATTATCATCCTGCAAAAACTCCTTAAACTGCATGAGTCCTACCCAAGGAGCTTCTCCTATTGATTTAATAATGCTGTATTCCTTAAAAGCTATAATTAAGCCATACATAGGGATATAGTTGAAGATAAACATCCATATTACCCCTATAAGTGCCATTACTTGCAATTGCCTTTGCTCCAATAACTTTCTAAAGGTACGAGCGGCTTTTTCCTTTTTACTGACGGTGATATCTTCCTTTGTTATGTCTTCTAATTTTGTATTCGTTTTCATCATTACCACCTCCATCGGTAAGGTCTTTGACCCTTTCCATAAATCTTATTGTAAAAAAACAACCATTATCTTGTAAGGGCTTTTATTTTACTTATGGTGCCATTTTTTTAGGTGTCTATATTTCTGGGGATTCCGGGTAAAACTTGTATTATATTTTTTGGCGTTTTTTTGAAAAGGTTGAAATAACAAGGTTAATACAAAAAACACTAAAAAAGTGGGCATTCAATAAGAAGTAATAGATGACCTCTGCGAAAATGTATTCGGTAAGCTATGGATTTCGCCTTACGCTTTGTCACATCAGTTTTAAACCAATTGAACCCACTCTCGTGATAAGAGAGAGTGGGTTTTCGTATTCCTCTTGGTTGTCGTTTAATGCCAACAAAGTAAAAACCATCTAAGCTATAGGGCTGTAGATGGTTTTGTTCGTTGATTTCAATTACTTCAGCATTAACTAGTTAAAAATCTTACCATTGTATGAGTAACCAATTTTACTTGGCCTAGTCTGGTGTAAACAGAAGAATCCATAATACTACTAGAGCAAACATCCATTTTAACTTAGTTCATATATTTGTCCACACCGGCACTCTCTTTCTTTCATATGATAACTTGTATGATTCCAAAAATTAGAAGAGAAAGGTGGTTTATATGAAATTTAAAATTTTGGATACAAAGTCAAAGAAAGATCGCATTATTCTTTCGGAAGAGTTTGTGAGGAAGTATAACCTAAGCTCAGATAGCGTAACGCTGCAAATAGGGCAGTGGTCTAGGACGTTTCCTATTGTTATTTCTAGCAAACTATCACCGACTAACATCAAACTTCCAAAACGTGAAATCCCCTTTACTCTACCATCTAGCCTAAGATACGAAGTGAAAGTTGAGAAGGACGTGATCCATCTTGGTCCTCTGATTGGTCTTCTTGTAAAGCGTAAAGACAACTTTACTAGTAAGTCTTTTAATAAATATACGAAACGTCTGCGAAACTATAAGGACATTAATGGAATTGTCTTTGTTTGCTCTGAAGCTGGAATTGACACAGACAATCAAACCATCACTGGATACTATTATGTTCAGAAAAATAAGAAGAAATCGAAGTGGGAAAAGGGAACCTTTCCTTACCCAGATTCCATGTTTAAACGTGTCAAGATAAACACAAGTCTATTAAAAGAGATTCAGTACAGTATGGGAAATACCATTTTTAATTCTCGCGTGTTTAATAAACAAAAGCTTTGGGAGGTTTGTTCAGAAGACTCACAAGCTAAGACACTTGTTCCGGATACGATGCGCTACAAATCTTATAAAGATATTGTGAAAATGCTTGATCAGCACGAGCAAGTGTATATAAAACCGACACAGGGTATGCAAGGACAAGGAATTAGAAGGGTAAAAAGAATAGACGGAGCGTTTATTCTTACCAATAATCGTAGTGATACGGTGGTTCTTAAGAATAAGAAAGAGCTGAAAAGGTATTGTAAAACACATCTCACCGATACGAACGGATATCTTTTACAACAAGGCATCTCTACTGCTTATAAACGAAAACACGCGGATTTCAGGTTCTATTTTCAAAAAAATAGAGAAAAGGAATGGATATGCCAAGGTGTAGTAGGTCGGGTGTCAAAGAAGAATAGTATTGTCACAAACTATAAACATTTATCTGGCTTGTACTCTGGCAAGAAGGCAATAAAGTTACTATTTGGCGTTACGAACCAAGAAGCAGAGCAGATTATTCAGCAAACTACTCAACAGTGTATATATGTCGGTGATCTTATTGATCAAAAAATAGGTCATTACGGAGATGTTGTCTTTGACATTATTCTTGATAAGAATAAACGAGCTTTGATTCTTGAAATTAATAACCGAATTTACGGTACAAAGAGCTTACGAAGGCTTAAAAAGCATAAAATGTTAAGAAAAATCAGGACAACCCCTATTGAATATGCCAAATCTCTTGCAGGCTTTTAGTTAACGCGAAATCATGGAAGGTACCCAAACCAAAGGTACCTTCTATTTCTATGTGGTTAGCTTTCCTAATCACAAACCTTTCATCCATACATCCTTTTATACATGATATATCTACTGGCTATCCTTTGAAATCCTCTTTCATATAACATTGTAAAAGCTCGGTCATTTGCACTAATAAAATCTCCTGTTCTTCCGCTTACACCACGTTTGAACACACAATCTACTAGTCTATGAAAGGCCATATCTTGATCTTCGATACTAAGAGTTGGATTCGTTTCTAGTTGAAATAAAATTATATTTTCCTGTCTATTAGTTCCTATATACGGCTTATAAAGGGCATAACCTAATGGAGTCCCTGCTTGATTAGCTATAATCATTGAAGACCCATTGAAAATATTTTCACACATTGACTCCCAAGCAACCTGATGATTATAGAAATCAAGACTTTTCACGTCTAATACAGTGCCTTTTGTTAGTATGTACTCCTCACCATTTATCTCATTCCCTTTACCATCAATTGAAAAGGAAACGGATGTATGAACAGTTTCATAGCCCCACCTTTCATACAAGGAAACAGCATGGATATTGTCCGTTATTACCTCTAAAGTTGCCATTTCGACTAACTCTTTTTGATAAATATCCATTGTTGCTTCCATGATTAATTTCCCGATTCCTCTACCTTGATAGTCAGGCGAAACACCAGTACCACCATTCCAGGCCATTTTGACACCATTAATCACCTTTACCGCATTAAAGACAAACCCAACAGGTCGATCCCCATCAAAAGCAATAAATGAGCAAGACGGTAGTAAATCCTTTTTTCCAATCATGGATGAAAGCTGATCCACAGTAATTTGAAAGTTCAAACTGTAATTAGAAAATGCTTCATTCCAGACACGATGTATTTCAGAAAATGTACAATCACTCATTTTTTTAACTTTTAACACATTACGTACCTTCCTTCTTCATCATAGTAGAACGACAATTAGGTCATCTCTTTTCTACCATCCAAAGTCGACAAGTGTATAAATAATAAAACCAAAAGATAGTAAGACGGAAAAACCTGTAAACACCATAGTGAGAGGTTCACGAGAACGGTGCTTCATCAGACGATATACTGAGTAAAGCGCTGTGACAAGCGTTTCAACAATCATCACCCGACGTATCCACATGACTCCATTCATAGTAGCCATCATATTCGTGCTTCCCCCTAATAACATGAGTAAACCCATATGAAGCCAATGATGAGAAGAAGCAATAAAAGATAGACCTATGGAAAAGAAAGATAGTGAAGCTTGACTTAGCTTAAAATTCATTCGATTTTCTCCTATTCTCTAATGCGCTAGTGAAAAGCTTAAAACCAGTTAAAATTTGGTGCTGATCTTCCTCTGATATACCCTTTAAAATAGATTCATAATAGAGAAGAGATTGCTCTCTTACCTTTTGAACCGAATTACGTCCCTTGGTCGTTAACGTAACAAAAACTTCACGGCGATTCTCCTCATTTACTGTTCTCGTTACAAACCCATTTTTCTCTAAGTTATCAATCAACCTACTAACAGAGCTTCTCTCTAAAAGCAATCGCTCTGCTAACTCACCTATCGTTAAAGCCCTATCCTCTAATTCCTGAAGAGAAAAAACTTGAGAGGTCGATAGCTGGAAACCACACGGTGTAACATTCTGATTTAAAAAACCAAATAAACGATAAAATTCCTGAACATATTGACGTAAATTCTTCATATCCTCCCGATTCAACTCTAACACCTACTCTCTTTTATATATGCACTATACAACAATTGTATAATACACATATTAGTCCTGTAAAATTTTTCAAAATGGGACATAGGGACAGGTACCTTGTCCCAAACTCATTTGCTAGGGACAGTGTACCTGTCCCTGTGTCCCAAAAGCATGGAGCCGGCCGGTTTATCTTGCTTCCGTTTGGAGGTAGTAGAACTGGTCCTTTTTTCTATAGCCAATCAATAGAGTACAACCAGTGCCTGTCATTCTTTAGATCTATGATTCTTTGAATACGAACCAATATTCCTAGTAATTTAAGACAACGACCTCCTACTTCTGTCCGAATTTTTTCAATTAACAATATTTTTACATTGGAAATATATTGAATTTACTTTTGCCTGTTATCTTTAAAACTAGATTTACTGCATTGCTTGTCCTCAAAAAAATTAAATTTGCTGGAGGTATTTCAATGACTACTAACAATTACAAAAGTATGGATCGCAGAGATTTTCTAAAGGTAGGAGGCATGAGTACGGTTGCACTATCACTTGGTGCTGCAGGTGCATTTGCCCTTGGTAATGCGGACAAAGCTTCAGCAGCTCGTCCAGGAAATCCAACAAGTGGTTTTGGTGGATATGGTCCACTTGTTCCAGATCCGAATGGCATTCTTGATCTTCCAAGAGGCTTCCAGTACAAAATTATCTCAAAAGAAGGCGACCTAATGACAGACGGAACTCCAATTCCTGGAGCATTTGATGGAATGGCAGCATTTGAAGGACCAAACAATACGACTGTTCTTGTTCGTAATCATGAATTAGGAGCTGGTACCGCATTTGGAAAAAACCCATATAATGCTGGTGCTTTAGGTGGAACAACGGCTCTAGTGGTAGGTGCAAACCGTGAAGTAATGAAAGAGTATGTTACTTCTTCAGGTACAGTTCGTAATTGTGCGGGTGGCGCTACTCCTTGGGGCACTTGGCTGACATGTGAAGAATACCGCTCTGAAACACACGGATACGTTTTTGAAATAGATCCACAGAATCCAGAAAATGAATTGTCTAAAACACCAATTAAAGAAATGGGCCGTTTCGCTCACGAGGCCTGTGCGATTGATCCTTCAACTGGATATGTATACTTAACTGAGGATGCTAAACCAAGTTTCCTTTACCGATTCATCCCAAATGACCTGAGCCAAAAACCTGGTTCGTTACAAAAAGGCGGAACGCTTTATGCAGCGGCCATTGAAGAAGTAACAGATCCAGCTGCTAGTAACTTTAAAACAGGACAAACATTTAAGATTGTCTGGAAGCAAGTAGATCCTCATTTATGTGTTGAAGACGCTAAGGCGCAAAACTGTATTCAATTCAGTAGACTTGAGGGAGCATTCTTCCAAGAGGGTGTGTTCTGGTTCGATGATACTTCTGCAGGTGACAAAAAGCTAGGACGCGTTTATCGTTATGTTCCTCACACAAATACGCTGGAGCTTTTCTATGAAGGAAATGATGCACAACAAATGGAATATCCGGATAATATCTGCTGTACTCCTTGGGGAGACCTTTGGTATGCAGAAGATGGTTCTGGTCAAGATCGCATTATGGGGATTACCCCTGAAGGAAACGTCTATCCTTTTGCAGCGAACCGTTTAAGTGATTCTGAATTGGCAGGTCCTACCTTCTCACCTGATGGAAAAACACTTTTTGTCAATATTCAAAGCCCAGGAAAAACCTTTGCTATTTTGGGCCCGTTCGCACGCAGAAACGCTGCACGCGCAAGAGAAATGTCTTTTGCTGCTCCAAAAAATCTTGCACCAAAAATTTCTGAGCAAACGGCTAAAGCTGCTGAAGCACAAGGTATGTCAGTTCTAGAAGCTGCAGCATTTGAGCGTCACGGAATAAAATTGGGTTGATCCAGGTTAAAAAAAGAGATGTAAGCTAACACTTGCGATGGTTTACATCTTTTTTATATAACACAGAGTTGTGGAATACCTTATCCTTGATGGAAGGCAGTATACAAAGTGATTTTAGTTTGTATACAGCATCTTCATCAAGCCTTAAACATGATCTTTCTTCCACATATTCAATCAATTTCAAATGATTCTATTTTACTTACTGAGCCAAAATGCCGTGTTTGTGGTAAAGATGCACATTATAATTTAGATCATTTTATACCAGAAAGAAAAAAAGCGATCTAAACATTGGAGGTTACGGAATGTTACAGAATATCGGAATACCTGGTTTAATTCTCCTTCTTGTCATTGCACTAATTATCTTCGGTCCATCAAAATTGCCAGAAGTGGGCCGTGCATTTGGGAATACTTTAAAAGAGTTTAAAAAAGCAACAAATGAACTTGTGAACGGAGATACCGAGGAGAAAAAAACTTCACAGGAATCAGTGAAGCTTCAAGCAGTCGATCAAAAACAAAGTAATACTGGAAGCTAATTTCCAGCATTACTTCCCCACATACCTTATGAAAGATGTAAGTATAAATCATTTTGCTTACATCTTTCTTCTCGTAGCGAGAGGAGCCATTTTACATGCAGAAAATTCAAATGAATTTTGTAGAGCATTTAGAAGAGTTAAGGAAAAGACTTATTATTACGGTTTTAGCCTTTTTAATTTCCTTTATGATCTCCTTTATTTTTGTACAGGACATTTATCAGTTTTTGGTAAAAGATCTAGATGGGAAGTTAGCCCTTCTAGGTCCAGGAGATATTCTTTGGGTGTACATGGTACTCGCAGGCATCTCAGGAATTGCCATTACCATCCCTGTCCTTGCCTACCAGACTTGGAGATTTGTTAGTCCTGCTCTAACCAAGAATGAACAGAGGGTATCACTAGCATTTATTCCAGGATTGTTTCTCTTATTTCTTACTGGTATTTCCTTTGGGTATTTTGTACTTTTTCCAATTGTTTTTTCTTTTTTACAAAGTCTAGCAGGAGACCAATTTCAAGCATTCTTTACCGTTGATCGTTACTTCAAATTCATGATCAACCTAACACTTCCCTTTGGCTTTCTTTTTGAAATGCCAGCAGTTGTCATGTTTTTAACAAAACTCGGGATCATTAATCCTATTAGATTAATGAAAGCACGTAAGCTATCTTATTTTGTGCTAATTGTAGTGTCGGTCCTAATCACACCACCTGACTTAATATCTGATATTCTCGTCATTCTACCCTTGCTACTTCTATATGAAATTAGCATATCATTATCAAAGTTCGTATATAAAAAGAACATTTCGGCCTCGAGTATGGCCGCATAATGGTACAGGGGGACAGGCACCTTGTCCCAGCAACACCAGCTGGGACAGGGTACCTGTCCCTGTGTCCCTACATAAACATCTCAATATCTTCTGTTGTATTGGTTATGCCGCCTACTCCGAAGTTTTCAACTAGGAAGTTTGTTACATTTGGTGATAGGAATGCAGGTAATGTTGGACCTACATGAATATTTTTTACACCAAGGTACAGTAAAGATAAGAAAACGATTACTGCTTTTTGCTCGTACCAGGCGATATTATAAGATAGCGGTAACTCATTTATGCTTTCTAATCCGAAGGCATCTTTTAACTTTAGAGCTGTCATGACTAAAGAATAGGAGTCATTACACTGACCTGCATCTAGTACTCTTGGAATTCCGTTTATATCCCCTAAATCCAGCTTGTTATATCGATATTTCGCACAGCCCGCTGTTAAAATAATCGTGTCCTTCGGTAGTTCTTCAGCAAACTCTTTATAATAAGATCTGCTCTTATGACGGCCATCACAGCCTGCCATTACAAAGAAACGTTTTATATCCCCTTGCTTCACTGCATCAACCACTTTGTCAGCTACTTGGGCAACCTGATTGTGTGCAAATCCTCCGATAATTTCGCCTTTTTCAATTTCAACTGGTGGTTCACACATTTTCGCATGGTCAATGATCATTGAAAAGTCTTTGGAACCATCTTCCCTTTTCTCAATGTAGTTTACCCCCTCTACAGCCGTAGCACCTGTTGTATACATTCTTCCTTTATAGGATGCTTTTGGTGGAACAATACAGTTTGTTGTCATGAGAATCGGTCCGTTAAAGCTTTCAAATTCACGTGTTTGCTCCCACCATGCGTTCCCGTAATTGCCTACAAAGTGATTATATTTTTTGAAAGCAGGATAATAGTTCGCTGATAGCATTTCACTATGTGTATAAACATCAACACCCGTACCTTCTGTTTGCTTTAACAGTTCCTCCATATCCTTAAGGTCATGCCCGCTTATTAAGATTCCTGGATTTTGACGCACACCGATGTTGACCTTCGTCATTTCTGGATGACCATATGTTGACGTATTGGCAGTATCTAATAATTCCATTGCTGACACACCGTATTTTCCACATTCCATCGAAAGATCAATTAACTCTTGCATGGAAACTTCATCATCCGTTGTTTGAGCAAGTGCTTTTTGCATGAACGCATATAAATTGTCATCAGTATAGTTCAACTGTGCAGCATGCTGCAAGTAGGCCGCTAAACCTTTCAAACCGTAAACAATTAATTCTCTTAATGAACGAATGTCTTCATCTCTCGTTGCTAGAATGCTAACTTCTTGAGAGGCAGATTTTATTTCAAGATCCTCATTCGTCTCAGCATACCAAGTTACAAAATCAGTGTGACTGTGAAGTCTGTAACCTGCCTCTAAAATAGAATCTTTAACTTCTTCACGGATTCTTAATCCTTCTCTGACTTTATTAAAAAACTCATTTTTATCCCAATTTGCATTGGTAATGGTCATAAACAGGCCATTTACTATAAAGCCATCTGCCTTTGGATGATTTAATCCGACTTCACGAGCAAATGTATTTACAATTGCAACTCCCTTAAGGGTATAGATTAGTAGATCCTGCATATTCGCTAAATCATCTTTCTTCCCACATACCCCAGCAATCGTACAGCCCGTTCCTTTTGCAGTTTCTTGACACTGGAAACAAAACATACTCATCACAACCAACCTCCCGTTAATAACTAGATTTGTTCCTCAACCTCATTACAGAACAATCCTAACAGAAGTTAAAATATCCCGAAGTGACCTACATCACTATGGGACTGTGGGACAAAGGGACAGGTACCTTGTCCCAGTCACCCTAACCCAGCCAACGCTCCCTTACTAATCAAAAAAGGACCCCTAAGTGAGGTTCCTTTCTTAAAAAATTCCTTTTATTCAATAGACGAAGCAATCGCGTTTAAATCGTTAAGTATAGAAGGCTTTTCTCCACCACAATAAAAAGCTGTTACTAATTGATAACAAGTGTTCTGATCTATTAAATAACAACGGTGTGTTTTCATTTCGTATACAAAATAGCTTTGTTGCTCAGCTTTCCTTCCATCAACCACTTTATATGGTTCAAGATCAAATAGTTCACGCAAACCAGCTTGAGCCAAATCAACAAATTCTTCTCTTGTTACTTCTCTTAGAGCCACTTTTTCGTTCATGGTATAAACCTCCCGCATTTTTATTCTATAACTAAAAGTCAAGATACTCTCTGTAGCAATAACTATATATGTTATGGTTTTCTTGGTTCCTGCATGCAAATTTTATCATAATAATGTTTTCAGATGAAAACGATATGCTCGGGAGTTGTATGACCCAAAATAATAAGAAAAAGGACGAATCATACTTCAGTGTGAAGTACGATTCGTCCCTTAAAAGCATTATTTAGTAGGCGGAGCAATCTCACTCGGAATTGGACACTCATATTCCATTCCTTCACGCTTTTCTACTAGTTCCGCTTTTGCCTTTTCTAACACTTCTGGATTAGATAGGATATCAATCGCAGTTCCAGCAAGGACTTTGCCTGCGTGAAGCATTCCTTTATGTGCAATCGATGTTGCACCTTGGCTCGTCATTTGCCAAGAGTGAGCCGGAGTTCCAAATACCCAACACGGTCCCCAGAATTGTGCTGTCGGAGTGACCCAACTAACATCCCCTACATCTGTAGACCCTGCAAGTACTTCTGTTGTCTCTGTGTTCGGAAGCACTTTGTCTAGAAACACTGCTTCTCTCATGTTTTTTGAAATTTTATGATGGTATTCTTTCTTTATATGCTGATGAGTATTTTGCAGATCATCATCCGTAATTTTAGCCATAATTTCACTACCAAACGCCATTTCACTTTCATCATATTTTGGAAGTGGGAATTTAGTCAGATTGTCATACATAATCTCGCCAATCGCACTATTAGAAATATAGTTTGAGCATCCGCTGTCAACGACAATCTCTAATTCCGTCTCTGTCATAAGGGCAGCACCACGAGCAATGTTACACACTCGTTCGTAAAGCTTTTTCACCTCCGCTAATTTAGGCGAGCGAATCAAATATAAAACTTCCGATTCTGCCTGAACAACGTTTGGTGAAACTCCACCTGAATTCGTAATCGCATAGTGAATTCTAGCCTCTGGAATCATATGCTCACGCAAGTAGTTAACTCCAACATTCATTAACTCAACGGCATCTAACGCACTTCTTCCAAGATGAGGTGAAGCAGCAGCATGTGAAGCCGTTCCTTTAAATCTAAAATAGACTTGAAAGTTTGCAAGCGTTGAGGCATTAAACATAGCAGGGAATGAACCTGGATGCCACGTTAGTGCACAATCTACATCTTCAAATAGCCCTTCTCGAACCATAAACGTTTTGCCAGATCCACCTTCTTCTGCCGGACATCCGTAATAGCGAAGTGTTCCCACTACATTATTTTCTTCCATATACTGTTTTACCGCTACAACACTCGCCAACACTGATGCTCCATATAAATTATGTCCACACCCATGTCCATTTCCGCCTTCTATTAAGGCAGATTTCGTTGCTTCTCCCTGTTTCTGGCTTAATCCCGAAAGAGCATCATATTCTCCAAGCATCCCAATGACAGGCGTTCCTGTTCCAAAACTTGCAACAAAAGCTGTCTTCATGCCTCCTACTCCACGTTCAACGGAAAACCCTTCTGCTTCAAGCATTTGGCACAGAAGCTCTGCTGATTGAAACTCCTGAAATTTTGTTTCCGCAAACTCCCAGATCTTATCACTGACAGAAATAAACACATCACGCTTGCTTTCAATCACTTCATCAATTTTTGATATGAAATCTAATGTTTTCATTTCTCCACCCCGCCTATTAATGAAAGAAATTTAAGTATGAAAAGACTAAGTTCTTTTTATTATATTACAGTAAAATTAGGTGAAATACAAAACCTTCGGAATTTTAAAACTTTTTTCCATTCGATGATCTATTAGTGTGTTTGGTTTCATCAGGTTCAAAGATTGATATCTTCTGTTCTTCGAAAAAAAACTGAAAGTGTGGAAGATGTTAAACAGAATCTTCTTCATACAATTAAAGATTTATAGGTAGCAAAAGGACCGTACACAAGCTTCATCCGGAAGCACAAGAACCGTCCTTTTTTACTTTTATTTTAATTTTGTATTGTCCCTATAAACATTCGTTATAACCTAATGAACTGTATCATATAGTTAGGTAGTTAAATTTCCAAAAAAGGGGCGAATCAGCATGAATCAACAGCCACCATCATTTATGAGTATCATTGACCCTTATGTTTATCAAACACTGCAGGGAATTGTCGGAGCTTCTGTTGTTGTGGAGACAACAAAAGGTACTGTTACAGGAAGACTTAGTGTCGTAATGCCTGATCATATTGTCATTGAATCAGGTGGTTCTCCATTCTTTATCCGTACACAACAAATTGTTTGGGTAATCCCAAGAGGATAAGGAGGATTTTATGTTTAAACGAGAAAATCGAATGTTAATCGACCTTCCTATTCCAGAGCATGGTGACCCTAATGCAGCTGCAGCAGTTCAAGAGCTCTTAGGTGGCAAGTTTGGTGAAATGTCGACCTTAAACAATTATATGTATCAATCCTTCAACTTTCGTAGAAAAGATAAGCTAAAGCCCTTTTATGACCTTGTAGCGAGCATCACTGCTGAAGAATTTGGTCATGTGGAACTTGTTTCCAATACCATTAATTTACTGTCTAGAGGAAACACCTTTTACACTGGAGATCCTGATGTGACACCTCTACGAGAAGGAAAAGACAGCCGAAATACTTACCATTTTATTGCGTCCGCACAAACAGCCCTAGCTGGAGATTCAATGGGACGTGCCTGGACAGGTGATAATGTTTTTAGCAGTGGGAATCTCGTATTAGATTTACTTCATAACTTTTTCTTAGAGGTTGGTGCTCGCACTCATAAAATGAGAGTTTATGAGATGACCGAGCATGAGACGGCACGAGAAATGATTGGATATCTACTAGTTCGCGGGGGGACTCATGTGCTGGCCTATGCAAAAGCGCTAGAAATTGTTACAGGGGTAGATGTAAAGAAAATGGTTCCGATTCCCAACTTATCAAATCGAAGTTTTGATCATGCACGCAAGTTTGAAGATCAAGGAATCGGAAACATTCTTTATACATGGAATGACGTGGGAGACTATCAAGATATATCAAAAATATGGAAGGGTACAAATCCGGAAAGTGGAGAGAACCTTATTGTCAGAACGGGATCACCAAAAGGTGCCCCTATTCCAAACCTAGATGATTTACCAGAGGAATTTGCACCTGGTATTGACCGGGATGATTACGAAAGAATCGCAAGAAAATTAATGGAGAATATGTAAACTATATGTAAGGGCCAAACTTATTGCTTGGCCCTATTTTCATTAAGTGCATTCAGTTTTCCGTTTAATTAGGGTTAGTTGGGAGAATGCTCCAGACCGCGGAGTATCAAATTCTAGTGGGACAAGGTACCTGTCCCTTTGTCCCACAACCAACCGTTTCCATTTGAATTCATCACTAATTTAGGTTATGATAAGTATCAAGTTGCTGCGTTGTTCGTATTTATAACAAAGTTTTAACCTTTAATGCTATAATAGGGAGTTTTACTTCGAAGCAGGAATGACACGTCTCCGTCTATACGACATGGAGGACACGCAGGAATGTTTCTACGAACACCCACTTTGAGAAGTGGTGGTTTAAAACTTTCTTTTAATAATTACGGCAAATGCGGCGCCTACATAATAAATCAGATACAGCTTCCAATTGGGGGCTGTTTTTTATTTGACTAAAACACCTCCCTTTCAATGCAATTCACTTTCCCCAATAAGCATATTAGTTTCATCACATAACCCTATTTGTTATAACTATATAGTGAAATTACTAAGAGTAAATCTTCAGTCCGTGAAGTTTTCACAGTAAGGTTCACGCAGGATAATCATACGCATGTTTGCCAACTATAACATGGTAAACATCAAAGGAGGAAACGTCCAAAATGAATGCAAATAACGAAATCATGCTATCTTCCTATACTCTCCCTAATGGGGTTGAACTGAAAAACAGAGTGGTCATGGCACCTATGACGAACTTCTCGTCCAATCCTGATGGAACGGTTACGGATGCAGAGGTTACTTATTATGCTAGACGTTCTAGTGGAGTAAGTATGGTGGTTACGGCTTGTACATATGTTACGCCAAATGGAAAAGGGTTTCACGGTGAATTTGCCGGAGATCGTGATGAAATGATTCCAAGTTTAAAGCAATTAGCTGACGCTATTAAAGCACAAGGTGCAAAGGCAGTTTTGCAAATTTTTCACGGTGGCAGAATGTGCCCACCTGAATTAGTTCCAAATGGAGAGATTGTAAGCGCAAGTGATGTACCCGCTGAACGTGGTGGGGTATCCACAGAAGATCCACAATTAAAGCCAAAATCATTATCTGAATCAGAAGTAGAGGAAATCATTGTAGCATTCGGAGAAACTACTCGCCGTGCAATAGAGGCAGGCTATGATGGCGTTGAGATTCACGGAGCAAATGGCTATTTAATTCAGCAATTCTTCTCTCCTCATTCTAACCGCCGTGAGGATCAATATGGAGGCAGTGTCGAGAAACGAATGACCTTTCCACTAGCCATTGTAGATGAAGTCCAAAGAGTGGTAAAAGAACATGCCACCACACCTTTTATTGTCGGGTACCGTTTTTCACCTGAAGAGCCAGAAACTCCTGGTATAACAATGGGCGATACACTCAAGCTTGTTGACGTGCTAGCTGATAAAAACTTAGATTATTTACATGTTTCCTTACAAGACTTCCACTCTACAGCAAGAAAAGGCGTGGATGATCTGTCTAAGAAGCGAATTGATTACCTACTAGAAACCATTAGCAACCGCGTTCCACTCATCGGAGTAGGATCCATCTACTCAGCCGACGATGCACGCAAAGCATTTGAAGCAGGAGTACCTTTACTCGCTCTAGGTAGAGAGTTAATCATCGATCCTGATTGGGTCCAAAAAGTAGCACAAGGAAAAGAAGACGAAATCGTCACATTGCTAGACAAAACCAAACAAGCAGAACTAGTCGTTCCAGATCCACTATGGAATATCATTATCAAAACCCCAGGCTGGTTCCCAGGGGTGTAATGGGAGGATGGTTCCCAGGTGAATGGGACAGAGGGACAGGTACACTGTCCCAAAACTTGGACCCCAAACTTCACTCTGTAGCAATGAAGTCATTTTACTACCACCTTTTTTAACATTGTGACTATAGTTAAACTAAAAGGAGTGAACGCAATGTCCCTATTAGAATGGTTTTCAAAAGGAATGACAACTGAAAGCTATATCTCAAGTATGACTGTTCATCAAGAGAACTTGTTAGGAGTTTATAACAAGGTCTCTATTACAGAAGAGGATCGTCAAGCGCTACAAAGTCTTCAAACAAGAGGAATCAAAGCCGTTGTCCTTACAGCTGATTGGTGCGGAGACGCAATGGTCAACCTTCCTATCTTTATCAGACTTGCTTCAGAAGCATTAATCGAGACTCGTTATTTAGTACGCGACGAAAACCTCGAACTTATGGATCAATACTTAACTAACGGTAAATCACGTTCTATACCTATCATTGTGTTTTTAGATAGTGAAGGTAATGAGCTCGGAAAATGGGGGCCACGTGCGGCAAGTGTTCAACAACTAGTTGATGAGTTACGTAGAGATGTTCCTGAGAAAGATGCTCCAGGCTATGACGAAGCTTTTAAAAAGATGATCCACTCAATCACTGATCAGTTTACAACCAACGCTTCCCTTTGGGATGATGTTAAGCAAGATTTGCTTCAAACCATTAAAGGTTTATAGCCTACTAAGAAACCCCCAGTAATTTCTTATACTGGGGGTTCTCCTATGCAAGCACAACTCTATTTTAGTTTCGACATATAATCAAGTAAACCCATTGAGCACACTTGTAGATCTAAGTTTATATGCTGTGCTGCCTCTTCTGATAAAGGCGTTTCAAACTTTTCCACGACTCGCTTATATAATTCTTCTTTTAAGGTAGAAATAAGCACGTTAGGATCCGCAGTTGCTGCAGTTTGAACGACTCTTTTCGTAGTTTCCACAAATACCGGAACCCAATACTCTAACTGCGCTCTAACCTCATCCACCTCTTTTGTCATACCAAAATGACCGAAATATATAATAGAAGGCTTTAGTTCCATTATTCTCTTGGAAGATTCCAGCATACTTTCTGGATTGAATTGATTCGGTGAAGTTGAAGGTAAAAAGAAAGGACGATGTAGTACCGCTTCATAGCTAACACCTACTGTGTCACCTGTATAACAACCATTTGTGTAAGAATCATGAATCGTAAAATGGTGATTCGCATGACCAGGTGTATCTAAAAACGTTAACGTACAATCATCACTTAGTGTAAGTGTTTCTCCATCGTTCATAGTTTGTACCCGATTTTCATCAATGGGAAGAATCGGATCAAATAACTGTTCAAATGCCTCGCCATACACTTGTTTAGCACCTTGAATCAACCGAGACGGCTCAATTAAATGTCTCGCCCCTTTCGGATGAACAACGACGGTAGCGTTAGGGCAGAACTGTAATAACTTACCGACTCCTCCAGCATGATCAAGATGAATATGAGTGACAATGATATAACTTATTTCATCAGGCTTAATATGTAATTCCTTTAATCCGTCCAAAAGATGAGGAACCGATGGACTCGCACCTGTATCAATAATTGCTTTCTTCGTCTCGTTTAGCAAATAGGAGCCAGTTCGATTCGGCGTTCCTAAATCATACAAATCAATCAAATAACGATTAGGATGAAGAGTTTCAATTTTACTCATTGTAAGACACCTCCATTTCCCATATTAATAAAAGAAGTAGGTTTATGTAAAGAAGATTCAGACAACTTATTATCCTCTAACGGAATCAGTCTAATAAAAAAGAGATGACACAAAGTCATCTCCATCTGAAATCTTTATATATTCTCCTGCTTCAACGCATCAATAATATTTTCTTTTTTAATTTTGCTAATGGAATAGAGCATAGCTGATCCAACGATGACAAATAATGCAATCACCACAAACACAATATCCAAATACGGTAACGAAAATTCAAATACAAATGTTTGACGCGTGGACCAGTGGATTAAATACATGATTCCTAAACTGATTGGCAATCCGTATAACAAAGCTTTTAATCCATAAAAGATACTTTCATACTGAATCATTTTATTGAAGCCAGAAGGTGTCATCCCGACAGAGCGCAGCATTGCAAATTCACGTTTTCGCAATGAGATACTTGTTGAGATCGTGTTAAATATATTGGCAATTGAAATCAAAGAGATTAACACAATAAATCCATAGATAAAAACAGACATGAGCACTATCATTTGTTCCTCTTCTTGTCGATTTTGTTGGACATTATACACCTGCATATCTCCTGATTTTCTCTCTTCGATGTCCTCTTGAGTTCTGTTTGGGTCTGAGGAGTTCAAAAATAACTGCACTTGATGTTCATTATCTAGATCTTCACCATTTATGAGGTACTTCAAGGTTTCCTCAGAAAATACGATATCCAATACACCTATTCCTGTATTATTAACACCCATAGGAATCTTGTCTGTTAACGTATCAATTTCAATATTAGAATACTTATATTCTTCTTCTGTTTCGTAATTCTTAACCAGTAGTTCTAGTTGCTGCCCTGGTTCTGCTAGGATCGACTTAGATTCTACGATTTTACCTGTCTCACCATCTTGATAGGAGATATCTTCTATGACAATGGCTGCTTTATTGGTTGGATCCAGCAGCTTTTCCACATCAGCCCCTACTTCCAAGGCGTATTTCTTGAAACTCTCCTCATCCAAACCGTAGATCGATACATGGTATGGATACTTTCCCTCTTTCAAAATACTAGGATCTAATTCAATACTTTTCTGGAGTGCATGAGGAACCATGGATTCTTTAATCCATGTGTTTCCGTATACTTCATGAACAAGACTTCTACTTGTTACATAGCTAAGATTGGTTAGTCCTCTAAGTTCTTCTTCATCTCCACCCATTACTTGAATATCAAAATTAATATTTTCTTGTGATAAGACAAGTGATTTTTCTAGATTGTACGTAAAGAAAGAGACAGATAGAAATAAAATGATACTAATCACTAATGAGAAAACAGTGGCTTGATACCTACGCTTATTTCTTTTTAGATTCTTCAACCCAATTTCGGCTTCCAATCCAAAAATTTTGCGTACAAGTTTTGAGGTCTTTACTGTTTTACCTGTAAGCTTAATATCCTGAGTTTGGCGAATCGCATCTATAGCCGAAACCCTTGACGCTCTTCTTGCAGGTACATACGTAGAGATGAAAATTGTCAAAATGGAAACGAGACAGGCCACCAATATAGAACCTGGGGTAACCACTAAATCAAAGTTTTCCGTCAAACCAAAAGAGCCTACAATATATGAATTAATCCACCAAAAGGTAACCCCTATCCCTACTAGTCCAGAAGCAATACCAACTGGAATACTGATTAACCCAATGACTGCCCCCTCAAAAAAGACAGAGTTCCGCTTTTGCCTTTTTGTAGCACCGACACTCGCAAGCATCCCTAAGTGTCTTGATCGTTCCGAAACACTGATTGCAAATGCATTATAAATGAGTGAAACAGAACCGACGATAATGACAGCCATGATAATAGCAGCTAACCTATAGAGAGTAGTGCTCAGGTTGGTATTATTCGTGACCCCATAAAAACGAAGCAGCTCATTATTAAAGTTTACTTTTTCAATCTTTAATTCTGCTACTAACTCATCTGCATGTTTATATAATGACGTATTCACTTTGTCTAAAATCACAATAGCATCCACTGTATCTTGTTTAGATAGTAGTTTTTCATCAACATAACTAATCACCGTGTACCCAGGGGACCACATTGGCTCCCATTTAGGACGTTTCATAAATCCAACAATGGTGTATGTTTTCGTCTGCTTGATTTCAAGGGTTTCATTGGCTTGACCATCCATCGTTTGGAGAGGGTCCATCTGAGATAATTGTGTGCCCTCTGTTTTTAGAAAGCGGTCCCCCATCTCTAAGCTGAGTTGGTCGCCAATCTTGTAATCTACCTTTGCGTTGTTTGCAATTTCTTCTGAAAGAACTAGTTCATCACGAGACTGTGGTAAACGTCCTTCACTTATTTCTATTGGGAAATTCTTTAAGCCTTGTTTGTTATATTCTTTAACAAACAAATAGGGCTTGTTTTCATTTTCAGAGCCCTCAAGGTACGCATACCCCAAATTATTGGATAAAAGTAATTGCTTTGTGGCTTCATCTTTATCAATGACTTCGAGCTGAGTAGGATTCACATTCTCATATTCGACATGCCACTCACCTTTAAATGCGATATGCTGTCTAATCATTAAGTCTAAGAATGACACTCCGAGTGTTGCAACAGCTGTGATCATCGCAACTGAGATAATGACACCAATAATCGTGACTAACGTTCTTCGCTTATTTTCTTTAAGATGTCTAATCGTGACTTTATTTACAATGTTCATGGACGTAACACCTCGTCCTTGGCTACCCTACCATCTTCAATGGCGATAATTCGATCAGCCTGCAATGCAATTCTCTCATCATGAGTAATGACAATTAAGGTTTGGTTAAACGTTTTATTAAAAAGCTTTAATAGCTCCATAATTTCGGTACTATTTTTGCTATCTAAGTTTCCGGTTGGTTCATCTGCAAGCATCAATGCTGGATGACTAATAAGGGCTCGCCCAATCGATACCCGCTGCTGTTGACCACCAGATAATTGATTCGGCAAATGCTGCAAGCGATTCTGTAAACCTAATATTTCTACCACTTCTTTGAATTTCTTCTGATCTACCTTATGTTCATCCAAAAGCATTGGCAATGTGATATTCTCTTCAACCGTTAAGATTGGAATTAGATTATAAAACTGATAAATTAACCCTATTTGTCTTCTTCTGAAAATGGCTAACTGTGTTTCATTTAACTCATAGATGTCTGTGTTATCGACAAACACCTTTCCACTAGTCGGGCGATCAACGCCACCTAATAAATGAAGCAAAGTTGATTTCCCAGAACCCGATGGACCAATAATAGCCACAAACTCTCCCTTTTTCACAGAAAAGGACACATTATCTAATGCCTTCACTGCTGTCTCACCTTTTCCATAGATTTTAGACAGATTTTCAATTTGTAAAATATTCAATTGAATGACCTCCGTTATTTGTTATTGAGTTCAGTATATCTGCCTAATATGACTATGAAGTGACTTCTAAGTGACAGTTTAGTCACTTAAGGATATAGCTTACATAACCTGCTTATAGAACTTGATATGAAATCTAGTTCCTTTACCTATTTCACTGCTAACCTCAATATCTCCATTTTGTCCTTTAACGATGCTATATGCCATCGCAAGGCCAATGCCGACACTATCTTCTCCTACATTTTCACCTTTATAAAAGCGCTTGAAAATGTACGGCAAGTCCTTCTTGGAAATTCCTTTTCCGTTATCCGAAATGATAATCTCTGTATACAATGCATTTTCGGAGTATGCTATAGAAATTTTCCCGCCATCTGGAGTATGTTCTACACCATTTTTCAATATATTAATAAGTGCTTCTGCAGTCCAATTGAGATCACCTAGAAAACTAGATTGTTGATTTCCCTCTATTAATAAATTTTGCTCCTTAATATCCATCGGAATTAAAATCGGATCAGCTGCTTTTTGTATCAATTGACCTACATCTACTCTATTTTTCTTAAATTGAATGGCACCAGCATCCATTTTTGATAACTTTAGTAAAGACGTTACTAACCAGTCCATTCGTTCTAGCTGAATCCTTATATTACGAGTAAACTCGACTCTTTTGGAATCATCAAGCTTTCGATCATGTAACACATCAGCCATTACCATCATCGAAGTTAACGGCGTTTTAATTTGGTGAGAGATATCTGAAATTGCATCTGTTAGTTTTACTTGATCCCGCTGAAGTTGAGCACGATGCTCTGATAACTTTATGGTCACTTTATAAATATCACTTTTTAAAATACTAATCTCGCCCTCTTGGTTATCCCGAACATCAAGTGTGGAATCACCACTCGCAATCCGACGTAGATCACTAGAGAGCTTCTCCATTTCCTTGTAACGCCATAACGTCATCAAGATGTTACTGATGATAAGTAAAGTCCCTGTGAATAAAACGAAGAAGACTCCGTATGCTGGGAAAATATATGCAGCTATTGCCGTTGCAAGAAGAATACAAATTTGAATGAGTAAGAAGATCCGAATTTCTCGATTTCTGAGCACGTTACTCCCCCACCTTGTAGCCCATTCCACGTACAGTTTTAATAATCTTTGGCATGTGAGGATCATCCTCAAGCTTTTCTCGTAACCTTTTAATATAAACGGTTAATGTATTATCATTAACAAAATCTCCGGCTACATCCCAAATTCGTTCTAGTAATTGATTTCTACTCAAGACTTGTCCAATATGATTCGCAAAAATAAGAAGCAAGCGATATTCTAGCGCGGTCAACAGCACCTCTTCACCGTTTTTGTATACCTTTCCTTCTAATGTATTCACGCGAATGTTTTCAAGATCGATATAAGGCTTGGATTGAACTTGCTTGTTATAACGACGTAAGACTGATTTTATTCTTGATAGTAGCTCACGAACACGAAATGGCTTGGTAATATAATCATCTGCTCCCATATCAAGTCCCATCACAACATTCACTTCATCATCAAGTGCAGTTAAAAAAATAACCGGAATATCATTCCGTTTTTTCACCATTTCACACAGCTGATATCCGGTTCCATCTGGCAATGATAAATCAAATAAACATAAATCAATGTCTCCTAGACCATTAGCTATGATTGATTCTGCCTGCTTGAACGTATATGAAACCATGGTCACATATTCCTCGCTTTGTAAGGAATACTCGATACCCGATGCAATCGTCTTGTCGTCCTCTACAATTAATATTTTCATAAGGTTACTCCCAAAATTAGTTATTTGTCCTATTCATCTTATTTTAAGCGGTTGTATTCGTCAAAGGCTAATACCAATCTCTTCAACAATAGACATTATTTTAATAAATCATAATCACAAATAGGAATGATGTTGACTTACTTCCGCAGTAATTTTAGCGTTATTTTATATGGAATCTAACTTTATGTTAATTAAATGTCCGTTTAAAAGAGAGCAAGACTGCTATATTTTAAGATAAGATTCATATTGGGATTAAGTTACCATAATTAGTAAAAAATGCGAAACCTTTTAACCTTTTCCTTCGTATTATGGGTAGCGCAATTTTTACTAGGAGTGATAATTATGAATGTTACTTTAGCAAACAAAGTTGATCAATATACAACAGTCTATCTGCAACTTCACAAGGCCCTCAAGTGGAAGGTGACTGATTCACGGACATTAATGATGGCAGCTTCTTTGTATGTGGTTAAGCAAAAAGATTTTAACCTTCAACGTTTTATTGAAATTAGTGATGATATAAAAAAGAATGTAGGTATGTTCTCTACTTTAAACTCACCGCATCGGTTCACAATCGCCGCCATGCTGGATGTGCAATTTGAAAACCCTATCGAGAAATTCTTTGAATTAATGGAGATTTACGATCAGCTAATTGACTCTAAGTTTAGCCGAGATCCATTTACGTATCTGTGCGCATACATTCTTTTAAGCAATGAAGTGAAGGATGATTTACAAACGAGGATTGAACGAAGTGTATCATTGTACAGGGGGATGAAATCTAATCACTTTTTCCTTACTTCTTCTAGCGACTATCCACTTGCAGTCTTGTTAGCTAACAAAGAAGGCAGTGTGGAGCAACTTCTCGAAAACATCGAGCACTATTACAACAAGCTTAATCAAAACGGATTCGGAAAAGGTAATGATTTGCAGTTTTTAAGTCATGTATTATCTCTTCATCCAGCCAACCAAAACATTGTCACCGAACGTTGCACGACTCTTTTTGATGAATTCAAGCGAAGCCATTTAAAACTGAAAAAAATGCATTACCCTGTACTAGGATTACTCTCCTTTCTCGACGAAGGAACCAAGGAGCTCGACACCATTCAAGAAATCGTCAACCAACTTAACCAGCAAAAGCAGTTTAAATGGCACAAGGATCTAAACCTAATAATGGCCATTAATTTTCTCATGAGTGAAAAGATGGAAGACTCCAGCCTACTTGGCACCAATATGTACACCATCATAGAATCCATGATCCAGGCACAACAAGCCGTCATGGTTGCATCAGTCACTGGCGCTGCCATTGCAACAAGCTCAGATGGAGGTTAATGGGACAAGGGGACAGGTACACTGTCCCAGTTACCCTGTTGTCCAAGTGTATCTATTTTCTAAAGCTTAAACTCCGTAGCAGCACTTGATGGTACTTCCAAGTTTTCATATTCCTTAAATGCTTCTTGCATAAGTTGATGTGCGATGTGGATTTCTTCTTCGGTTCCTATCATAACCTCCATCATAATTAATCAATATTTCCCCTTTGCTTTCGTATCTGATTAGAGAATTATATTCCATAAAAATGGTATTTCTCCTCTATTAGTTTGTTTTCACCTTTAAATCACAAAAAAGCCCCACACATTCTTTTAAACTAGAATGTGTGGGGCTTAATCATCGACCTTTAAAATGGTGGCAATTGATCAAGATTATTTTCTTTAATCCCATCCGGTTCACTTCGAATAATATCACGCCCATATTTATGGAACACATCGACATGTGAAAGTTTACCCTCTTTAGCCTCTTGAAGCGCAGTAACATAATCAAGCTCTCTACCACTGCTCGTTTTGAACGCAATAATATCATCATCATCATTCTTCCTTACGGCGATGATCTGTTCTAAACCAACGACTGGCTCTTCAGCTGCTTCCATTTGTGCCTGCTGTTCTCCCTGTTTTAGGTACTCACGATAAATTTGGTTAAACGTCTGTTTTTCCATAAAATACACCTCCCGAACATATGTTTAGTATGTACGGAAAGTCTATACTTATGAGTATTCTTCACATTCTCCATGTTACAACGACAATTGTGCACCTCACCGTTACTCTTCACTACAAAAAAAGCCATCATTATTCTAATTTAGCATTTCCATAAATCGGAATGATGTTGATTTATTTCCATCATCATAAAAGCTATATAATATAAGGGTTAGTCCATAGTTTAGATTAAACGTTTGTTTAAAAGTAGGGGTTAATACTATATTTCGGGATAAGGTTCCCCAACTATAGACTCTGGGACAAGGTACCTGTCCCTATGTCCCAAGCTGCTTCCTCACTTCATCTAGGGTTGGTAAGGCTGTCATGGCTCCTTTTGTGGAAGCAGCTAATGCGCCTGACACTGCTGCAAATTTAGCCATCTCTTCTGCTTCTTCTAATGTGATTGCAGTTAGCGACCCTTCGTATTCTTGAAGACAATATAGCAAGCCTGAAACAAACGCATCACCGGCTCCCGTCGTATCAATTGCTTGCACTTTCATGGCTGGGACATGCGTGTGACCGTTTGCCGTAAAGATATGACTTCCTTCTGCACCTAGGGTAATGAAAATTAGAGGGATGTTATAGTCCTTTAGTTGCTGAACTCCCGCTTGGATATCCTTTTCCCCTGTCAAAAATTCAAGCTCTTCTTCAGAAAGCTTAAGAAGATCAGCTTGAGGTAGCATTGAGATAATTGTTTCTCTTGCTGCTTGTTCTGATTTCCAAAGACCTAAACGCAGGTTTGGATCATAGGAAATCAACATTCCGTTTTCTTTAGCTAATGCAACGGCAGCCAGCGTAGCGTCCTTGGCAGGTTGATTAATCATTGAGATCGAACCAATATGTAAGATTTTATGTGTGGTGAAATCCTCTTTGACTAGCTCACTATCTCTTAAAAATTGATCTGCACTTGGGTATATGTAGAATTCGAAGCTTCTTTCCCCATTTTCTGCATTCGTAACAAAAACAACGCCTGTCTTCGCTTCTGATGAAAGTATCATACGAGACGTCTTTACTTTATAATCCTCTAAGGTATCCTTTAAAAATCTACCCAGTACATCGTCTCCCACTTTTCCTACAAAAGTAGAAGTGGCTCCTAATCGGGCTACCCCAACCGCCACATTCGCTGGTGCTCCACCCGGGCTTTTTTGGTAGGTTGTATTATCCGGGTCAAGTGGGATGAAATCAATTAATGCTTCTCCTAGTGAGATGACTCCTTTTTTCATGTAGACTGACCTCCTATTTTTATAATAATATTTCGATTTAATGATTTAGAACTCAAGAAACCCAAAGCACAAACCTTGTATGTTCTTTTAACCCAATAAATTATAATAACCCTACTAACTTAAGACCATCAACAATCCCATCGTCTTCCACTGATTTGGTTACATACTTAGCGACTGCCTTTACTGGTTCTTCTGCATTCCCCATCGCCACACTATTTTTTACGGTTGAGAGCATCTCAATATCATTCAGTCCATCACCAAATGCATATAAATTGTCCTCTAAAATTCCTAGCTTTTGAACTATCTTTTCAATTCCCTTCGCTTTTGATCCTCCCTTTGGAAGAATATCAACTGCAACTGGATGCCATCTGATAATATCAAATTCATTAAAGACTTGTTCATATTGACGCTCTTCTCCTTCCGTACAAAACAGCAGTGATTGGTACAAGTCACGCCCCTTGTAATAGTGAGGATCATGTGCAGGAAAATGACTTATTTTTAACGAATCGATGCTTTCCTTAATAAAAGAATGTTCAGGAACATTCGCCTTCATATCCTCGTGATCCATAAATACAACAGGATGATTATTTTGTAGAGCGACTTCTGTTAATTTCTCAAGCGCAGGAATATTCAATGGGTTCGTATCTAACACTTCTCCATCTAACACCACATATTGCCCGTTATAGCTAACATACGTATGTATACCTAATTCTTCACGTAAATCCTCAAACATAAATGGTGCACGTCCAGTTGCAATTGCCACAGTATGTCCAGATTCCTTTAGTTTAAAAATTGCTTCTTTTGTAGAAGTCGGTAGTTTTTTATCATGATTTAATAAGGTCCCGTCAATATCGAAAAAAATGATGCTTTTTTGTGTCATGGTAGTTCCTTCTTTCTATGTATTTTAATTTTTTATGTTCAATAAAGGCATTCACCCATTATACCGTCAGTCTAGTGTGACCGTCTATCTCACCTAAAATCCATTGCATTTTTACTATTCGTTTTTATTATTTTAACAATAACCTCATACAAGCTAGGTGAATATCCTGGTAACAAATGGAAAGGGGAGAGAAGTTTAAGTGAACAATTTTATTCAAATGAATGCATATTAACCACCAAGTCAAAACCCTGAAATGAAAAATTTATGTAAGAAGTATATGAACTATCATGTAATGGGTCAACTTAGCGATGGATCTCAAATTGAAGGGATTATCGATGGCATGGACGAGGGAAGTGTCACCATGTTGGTTGCAGAAGATATCGAGTCCACACAAATGAATAGAGAATATGGGTATGGCTATGATGATGACTATGGACGTCCACGTAGAAGAAGATACCGTCGTTACCGTCGCCGTCGCTACCCTTATCAAAATTTGATTAGTTTGCTTTTATTTCCATATTACGATCCTTATCCTCCTTACCCTTACCCATATGGCGGTGGATATTACGGAGGTTACTAAAGTAAGGGTAGCATCGTGCTGCCTTTTTTTAGTTTAACTTAAACAAAAAGAGCAAATATCTAAGATATTTGCTCTCCACTTTTATAAAGCTGGTCCTGTTTCTTGCACAACTGCTTTTTTCAAGGCAAGCTCTGGATGTGCTTTTCTAACAACACTCGGTCTAGCCAAAGTCAACACAACGATTACAAGTATTGAGGCAGAGGTGAGTAGGATATATTGTCCTGGAAGCACATCGTACAAGAAACCAAAGATAATCATACCTAGAGGCATAAGAGCCATCGCCATTGTTTCAATAATCGAAAACACACGACCCTTATAATCATCATCGATCATTTTTTGCATCATCACCTGTATTGGTGTGTTTACGATAATAATCATAGCTCCAAAACTAAACATTATTATTAGGTAATACGCAAACATGCTCCAATACGACAATGACATTATTAATGGAATAGAAATGCCCCCCATAATAACGCCCATTCCTAGAATTCCACGCTTTGAAACAAGCAGTGCATATTTTACTTCTTTTCTAATTGAAAAATAGATGGAGAACACTAACATCCCTATTGCAAATGCCCCTTGTGTAAAACCAAAATGCTGTGATGTCATTTTAAATTTCTCAATCAGAATATACGAATATCCTACTTCAAAGGCTCCAAAGAGGAAATTAATAATTAAAGAGATCCAAATGAGCACCATAATGACTTGCTTTGTCTTTAGATACGCTAGACCGGCTTTCATACTTTGCCACATCTTTTCCTTTGGCTTATCTTCCAAATGATCCTTACGTTTTGAGAATAATTTAAAATTCATGGTCGACTCAAGAATCACAGCAATGAAAGATGCAACAATGAACATTCCTAAGAAAAGTTCCATTGAAACTGCGCCATATAACAACCCACCCACTGCTGGACTGCCGATTGCAGCAAATGACATGGCCATTTGATTTAAAGACATCGCTCTTTGTATTCTTGCTTGATCCACTAACCCCGTAATAGATGAACTAAATGTTACCGTTGAAAAAGAGGATGCCATGGCCAACACACATGTTGTGAAATAGATGGCGATTAAAGATAATCCATAGGTCAAGCTGACAAAAAGCAGCCCCCCGATTGCCGCTGTTGTGACAAGTTGTGCACAAATGATAATGGTCTTTCTTGAATACCTGTCTGCCATATATCCAGCAAATGGTGAAACTAGAGTACGTGGAAGAATATTACATATTAAATTTGTCGCGAAGCTGGTAGCTGATCCTGTTTGTTGTAATATATAGAAGCTGATGGCAAATGCATATACCTGTGCTCCAAAAGTAGAAATGAGTTTACTAATTGTGAACGTGTATAAATGATACGTTGCTCTTCTAAGCTTTTGAATGTCATCCATTTTAAACCCTCCGATTAAAAAGTTTAATTTAATTAAACAAATCATAACACGCATGGCTCTTCCAATTCAAGTAAAAGTTTAATATAATTAAACAAAATAGGAACTTAGGAGAGTGTCTTTTGTGCTTGGGGAACAAATACGTAAATTTCGAAAACTAAAAAAGCTAACTCTTGAAGAGCTTGCTGGTACTGAGCTCACTAAAGGGATGCTCAGCCTCATTGAAAATAATAAAGCCAAGCCGTCCATGGATAGCTTGACTTATATCGCCGAACGCCTTGAGGTTGAAGTATCTGAGCTCCTAGAAGAAGGTAATATCCAAGAGCTAAGAGAAGTGTTAGACAAGGCTGAAATGATTTTTAATAAAACGATGGATGAGTCTCCAGATAAATATAAAAAACTGATCTCCCTCATACAACCAACTGTTTCAAAATTAAATCAAGGGTATGAAGCAGCTAGATTATTAGAGCTATATGGTCGTGGTCTATACTGGGAAAAGAAGGACAACTGGCAGGAACCATGTGATGCTGCAGCTACTCTTTATGACCAAATGAATCTAACTCAACAAAGAGGAGCAATTGGGCTATTTCGAGCGATTATAAAATTTGTAGAACATGATTATGAAACATCCTTAGATATTCTACTTAAGGAACGAAAAGAAATCGAAAATAACCATGTATTTATAGATGGAATGACGAAACTAGACCTTGATTATCATGAAGCCATGCTTCACTTTGCGGTTGGAGATACTACTTCTGCAAAACAAGTAATGGAAAAGGCCATTACTTTCTCTAAAACAAATAAGCTATTTTATCGAATAGATGATTTATATCGTCTTGCTTCTGCTTCGGCTTTAATGGAAAATGACCTAGCATCACATGAATTCTATTTGGATAAGTTAAAACAGTATGCTGAATTTACGGATGATGAAAAATCCAATCTCTTTTATCAGCTTTTTAACATTGAATCCTTAAACACGTTAAAACAAGATTACCAACTAGCACTGAAGCAAGTGTCTTCACTATTAGTTGAACGTCAACATGATGATTTGAAAGAATGGTTATATCTTGAAAAAGGAAAAGCACTCCTTGGACTTGGACAAGTCGAAGAAGCCATTGGCTACTTTGACAAAATTGTTACTCCTGCAAATCATCATCATCCATTTGATTTGTCACAGTTTTATCTAAAGGATACATTTAAAGCGAAATGCTATATAGAACTTGGAGATACTCAAAAGGCATTAGCTGCAGCAAAAATTGCAAAGGAAAACTTTGAAAAGCTGCCTCCATCACCATACAAGGAATACAGCCTGAAGGTCTATCAGGAACTTGCAAATAAATAAAGTTAGTAAAGCTTTCCATTAGGAAGGCTTTTTATACTTTCGAGGACCTCTTCACATATAAAAAACAAGGACGATATTAAATTTATTAATGCTTATCCGCTCTAATTGAGTTATTATAATCATTGTGTTCATTCATCATCATTGCCTTGTCTAAAATACCTTCCTACATAAGGTAGGATGAGATTTAAAACAGATTAAAGATATGGCAACAACAATGTGCCCAGAGATCATGAGCAAAAATATGAGAAGAACAGGTGGAATATATGAATTCGGTTATAAAAAGGCTTGAAAAAGATTTTCTCGGAGAAAAAGAAATTGACGCAGATGTGTATTACGGTATTCAGACTTTACGTGCAGTAGAGAACTTTCCTATTACCGGATACAAACTTCACGAAGAGATGATTATAGCAACAGCTATGGTAAAAAAGGCAGCTGCGCTTGCCAATATGGATGTTAAGCATCTTTATGAAGGATTAGGTGAACCTATCGTTCAAGCAGCTGATGAAATTATACAAGGACAGTGGCACCAATACTTTATAGTCGACCCGATTCAAGGCGGTGCTGGTACTTCCATTAACATGAATGCAAATGAAGTCATCGCAAACCGTGCACTTGAACTACTTGGTCATAATAAAGGTGATTATTCCAAGTTAAGTCCAAATACTCACGTTAACATGTCACAATCTACAAATGATGTGTTTCCAACAGCCATTCACATTTCAACACTGAACCTATTAGACAAGCTACTTGTTACCATGACAAACATGCTCGAGGTATTCAGAAAGAAAGCGAAGCAGTTTGATCATGTTATTAAAATGGGCCGAACACACCTTCAGGATGCCGTGCCAATTCGTCTAGGACAAGAATTCGAGGCTTACAGTCGAGTGGTAGAGCGCGATATTAAGCGAATTAGCCAAACTCGTCTTCATTTATATGAAGTAAACATGGGAGCAACCGCAGTAGGAACTGGTTTAAATGCTGACCCAAAGTATATTGAAAATGTTGTAAAACATCTTGCTGACATTAGTGGATTGCCACTTGTAGGAGCCGACCATCTAGTCGATGCGACCCAAAATACAGATGCTTATACAGAAGTATCTTCAGCCCTAAAAATTTGCATGATCAATATGTCAAAAATCGCCAACGATTTACGCCTGATGGCTTCAGGTCCTCGTGCAGGACTTGCAGAAATTTCACTACCAGCTAGACAGCCAGGTTCATCCATCATGCCTGGAAAAGTGAATCCCGTTATGCCAGAACTAATAAATCAAGTAGCTTTTCAAGTGATAGGAAATGATCACACAATCAGCCTTGCTTCAGAAGCTGGCCAACTTGAACTTAACGTTATGGAGCCTGTACTTGTCTTCAACCTACTTCAATCTTTAAGTATTATGAACAATGCATTCGAGAGTTTTACAAATCATTGTCTAGAAGGCATTGAAGCAAATGAAGAAAGAATGAAGAAGTTTGTGGAAAGAAGCGTAGGTATTATTACAGCCGTTAACCCACATCTTGGATATGAAGTTGTTTCTCGTATTGCAAGAGAAGCTATCCTAACAGGTAGATCAGTCAGAGAACTATGTCTCCTATATGATGTGCTAACAGAAGAAGAACTCGATTTAATTCTTGATCCATATGAAATGACGAATCCAGGTATTGCTGGAAGTGCTCTATTCGACCGTATGTAAATTAAAAGGTGGAAGTACCCAGATAGCTATTTAAAAAACAGGGACGCATTAAAACCTCTTATTATGAAGTTTTAATGCGTCCCTTTTATTTCATATCGTATATTTCCTCAATACCCTCTATCATTCTCATTATTTCCCGGGAATTCGACAGCGTCATTTTTTATCGTTAGACACATTACTATCATGCACCGACATTGGTTGCTTTTATAGGTACCTTCCTTCTATTAATCACCTGACGAATATTTGAGATTGTAAAGATTGCCAATGCTGCCCAGATGCATGTAAACGTGATAATATGGTCCTTTGTAAAGAGCTCTCCGTACATGAGTACTCCAAGAATCAAGCTTATGGATGGCGCAATATATTGCAAGAAACCAACCATATATAATGGAATCTTTTGTGCCCCGATACTAAACCATAAGAGTGGTAAAGCAGTGGCAATCCCTGATCCTAGTAAAAACAGATCAGTTTTGAGTGAACCTGTTGAAAAACTATGCTCGCCGTTGACTCCTAAATACGCTAAAAACAATAAAGCAAAAGGCAAAACAAACAAGGTTTCTAATAGCAACCCAAGGATCGAATCTACTTTTATTAGCTTCTTAGATAGTCCATACAAACCGAACGAAAAAGCTAACACTAAAGCAACCCAAGGCAGCTCTCCCAATGAGATGGTCATATAAACAACTCCAATTGCTGCTAGCCCAAAAGAGATTCCCTGCCACACATTCATCTTTTCGCGTAGTACAAATACTCCTAGCATCACTGCAACAAGTGGATTAATATAATACCCCAAGCTTGCTTCGACAATATGGTTGGTGTTCACCGCAAATATATAGGTAAGCCAGTTAATACTAATAAAAATGGATGCTAGAAACAGTCCAAACCACGTTCTTTTCTGACTCATCTGAACTTGAAAGAAGTTCTTTAATAGCTTTCTTTTTAAAAATAACACGATGATGACCACGAAAATAAATGACCAAATCACGCGATGAGCTAAAATCTCAAGTGCTGGAACCTCATTTAGAAACTTCCAGTAGATGGGCAATACTCCCCATAATATATAGGCACTTGCTGTAAAGGCAATCCCTATTGCGTTTTCACGTTCCATACTTATTGACTCCAGTCTGTTAAATAGGAGGTTTCAACCTCTACTCATTAAATATATGTCATTATAACAGGTTTCCTTAGTGGACGGTGTATTCTCTGCTCACCTAAACGCGAAAAGTTTTTAATAATTCACCACCCAGAAATTTGACGTAAACGATTAAGCAAATACGTTAGGTCTTCAGCACCAAAGCCAAAATTTAAAAATGAAAAACAAGCAGCTACTCTGGTAAAGAGTTAACTAACACTACCTCTTCCATGTAGCTTCTCTAAGCTCATAATATAATTTATTTTGAGTCTTATTATATTTCTTGAAATATTCTTTTCTACAATCTATGAGTTTATAACCAGCAGATACTAAGGATTTGATTGAATTAACATTACCTTCCCATACATCCGCATATAGAACATCTATTTTTAATGTATTGAAAACATAATCATAAATCAGCTTACGTGATTCCCTCATATAGCCTTTTCTCCAATAGTCTGAATGAAGCCTTTGTGAATCTCCTGCTACTAACTGGTTTCCTCGCTGTTCGGGATGGCTTATACGCATCATACCAATCACTTTACCACTTGTTTTCTCTTCTATCATCCAGAGCATAAAATGTTGCGGATATAACTCATACAAGGCATGTTTCACCTCATCTAGACTGGTTGGAACAGCATTACCTACCCATTTATGCATTGATTCATCTTGCTCAACTTCAAACCATGAAAGATGGTCAGCATCATTAATTGGTCTGAGTCTAACAAGTTCACCGACGAGAACCGGAATCTTATTAGTCATTATTCTCCTCCTCAAAATGATGTTTTTCTTACCGCTCCGCTCCAGAATGTATAATAGTACTCTCATACTTTTAGTTCTTGCTTTTATTAAAAAAATCCTGCAACCTAATAGGCAGTAACCAAAAGAAAAAGCTGCCCAAAATGGCAGCCCTCCTCTGCTAATCGATAAAACCTAATTAACCAATATAAAAACCAATCTTCCCTAATTGAGCTGCAGCCTTCAGACGATCGAATCCTTGATCAAATTGACTTAATGGATACATTTGATCGACAACAGGCTTAATTTGATGTTCTTGGATAAACTGAAGCATTTCCTTATACTCTTCCGTACTTCCCATTGTTGAACCGAGCAAATTAAACTGTCCATAGAAAAAGCTACGGATATTGATTTGGACGTCGTCTCCTGCAGAAGCCCCAAATGTAACAAGAGTACCACCTGGACGAAGCTGATCAAGAGATTTGTTAAACGTCGCTGCTCCCACACATTCAATCACTAGATCCATTTTTTCTCCACCTAATGCTTCGTTCCAATCATCATTACTATCAATTGCCTTATCAGCACCCAATTCAAGTGCTTTCTTACACTTTTCCTCTGAACGGGAAGTAACATACACGGTAGTTCCTACTGCTTTCGCAAATTGTAATAAGAACGTAGCCACCCCACTACCGATTCCTGGAATCAGCACCTTCATACCTGGCTTAACCTTCCCTCTCGTAAATAAAGCACGGTACGCTGTTAGTGCTGCAAGTGATAGCACACCCGCTTCCTCCCATGTTAAATACTCCGGCTTGGGTTCTACATTTTCAGCTGGAAGTACAACTGCTTCCGCAAACGTACCATGAAAAGGAAGACCAACAATCTCAAAGCCAGGAGGAGGCGCATCACTGTTTTCCTTCCAACCAAGACCAGGGTTTATAATGACTTCATCCCCCACATTAACAGTAGTCACTCCCTCACCAACTGATGCGATCACTCCTGCACCATCAGAACCAATAATCAGCGGAGGGTCAGTTGGCTGATGACGATTAAGAACAAACAAATCCCGGTGATTCAAACCCGCTGTTTTCAGCTTTACTACAACCTCTCCTACTTTTGGCTGTATCTCTAAAAACTCAGTATACTCTAACCCTTCAAAACCTGCTTTCCCTTCATGAACAACTGCCTTCATATGAATCACTCCAATTTGTATTATTTTAAATCCTACTATCAATCAAATCTACTAGTTTCAAAGCCTTCCACAATATCCTCTAGTTCCGTTAAAAAGGTAATATAAACTGGACCAGGTATCTGTTCAGCAAATCTTTTAATCGTTGGCAATTCCTCTACTTCTTCCACGGTTTCAGGCTTAACTTCTAAAGTGTTATACCAAACCTTCAATTCGTTCATAAGCTCATAAAAATATCGTTCAAATCTCTCTGCCCACTCCGCACCTTCATCTCCTTCAGTCTTTTGCATCATGCTCCAAGCCTCAAGAGCGGTATCAAAGTGCTCACTCATTTTATCCATATAACGACTCCTTTCCTTAAGAAGTACAGGTACGGTTCATATGCTTCCAATGTAGCATCGGGAAAAGCTAATTTGCAAATCTTTGGTACTTTAAAACTGGTTTCTATTATAGAGTTTATAATACTATAAGATTTGTTAGACTTATATATAATCATAATTAACAAAATAGATAGAAGGTGATGTTATGGTAACCAAACAAGAAATACGTGAATTAAAATGGAATTACTTAACTGAACATCAATTAGGAAGATTTCCTTTTCCATTACAAAATCGCATTCCTAATTTTAAAGGTGCAGAAAAGGCAGCCCACTTTGTCACAACTATGCCTGAATATCAGCAAGCAAAAATCATTAAAGTAAATCCTGATTCACCCCAACTCCCAGTTCGAGCACAAGTTTTAAAGGATGGAAAAATACTGTTGGTCCCTACTCCGCGACTTAAAGCTGGATTCATCATGGTAAAACCTGAGTGGGTGCCAACTGGGGAAGAACGTAAGGCAGCTAGTCTTTCTCACATCAAATCCTACGGCAAGGAAATTTCTCTCAAGGAGATGCCTAAAATTGATCTGTTTTTTGCTGGCTCGGTTGCCCTCCATAGGGATGGTAGAAGAGTGGGAAAAGGTGAAGGCTATTCTGACCGTGAATATGCAATCATTAGAGAACTCGGAAACCCTGATATTCCAATTATCGCTACGATTCATAGTGCTCAACTAACAGACCTAGATGTACCAAGAGATCCATTTGATTTAACTGTGGATTGGATCGCCACAGAATCGGAACTAATCAAGACAAATTCTCCTTACAAAAAACCTAATGGAATCCAATGGGACCTTGTCACCGAAGAGGAGTTGACAGAAATGCCGGTTTTAAGGGAGATACGTGAGATCACCATAAACCGATAAGGAAAATACAAAAGACCCTCTGGGATTAAAAGATTTCAGAGGGCACTTATTACATATATTGGAGTATTTTTATAGGGATGGTCACATGAGGTAAAAATAGTATGGAGAACGAATCTATTGTTTCTCGTTTATAATCTCGAGTACATGTTGATGTTGCTTCTGTATTGAAGAGATATGCTTAATCTCACTACTTAATTCTGTCTTTGTTTCGTCAAGCTTCTTCATTAGACTAGCATAATAAAAGCCCATCTCTTTTCTCATCTCTCCTTGCTCTGTTCTAAACTCTTCTCTCATTTCTGCTTGCTCTATCTTAAACTCTTCTCTCGTTTCTAGTAGCTCTTTCTTAAATTCTCCTCTTATTTCTAGTAGGTCTGTTTTAAATTCTTTTCTCATTTCTAGTAGGTCTGTTTTAAATTCTTTTCTCATTTCTCCTTGTTCTACTGTCAATCCATGAATATCTTTTCTCATCTCTCCTTGTTCTACTGTCAATCCATGAATATCTTTTCTCATCTCTCCTTGTTCTACCGTCAATCCATGAATATCTTTTCTCATCTCTCCTTGTTCTAACGTCAATCCATGAATATCTTTTCTCATCTCTAGCTGACTGTCCTCAACAACTTGCAGTTTATTTAGTATTTGTTGTAAGATTTCTTCCATCTATTTCACCTCCTATCTTCATTATTTACATTATACTTCACCCATATGTTTTCCACTACTTCAAAAACCAGCTCAATTGATGACCCCTACTTTGAAACTTGATAGGTCTTACCCCATGAAATGTTTATATGTCGCAGGACAAGGTTATATATTAGAAAAGGCTCTACCTAAAAATATAGATTACCTGTTTAGTAGACATCTGGAGATTGTTTTCGCTTGGAGGGGTTATATGCTGAATCAAAGTATTCAAGAACTACTATCCAATTTGATGATTACGAAACTATTATTTGTCTTAGTAGGAGTAACAGCAATTGTCATTATGATTAAGTTGATCCAAAGCAACGTTAGTAGATATGTGAAGGATCATGATAACCGATATAAAACAAGAAAAATGATCAACATGATTGGGTATGTAATCGGGCTCATTTTAATAGCCGTTATTTATAGTGATCAACTTGGTGGACTTACAGTTGTCCTTGGTGTAACAAGTGCAGGTATAGCTTTTGCCTTGCAGGAAGTGATCATTAGTGTTGCTGGTTGGCTTTCAATCCTTGTCGGTAACACCTTCAAAACAGGTGACCGCGTAGAAATGGGAGGCATTAAGGGGGATGTGATCGACCTTGGGGTTTTGCGAACAACCATCATGGAAGTAAATGAGTGGGTAGAAGGAGACTTATATAATGGACGAATCGTTAGAGTAGCTAATAGTTTTGTGTTTAAAGAACCTGTATATAACTATTCAAGTGACTTTCCATTTTTGTGGGATGAAATCAAAATCCCCATAAAATATGGAAGCAACTACAAAGCTACCAAAAATATCATTTTACAGGCCGGTATGGACGTAACCGGAGACTATTCGATTAAAGCAAGAGAACATTGGGATGAAATGGTTCAGAAATACTTGATTGAAGATTCGAGCACGCAACCGATGGTAACTTTAGTTGCTAATGACAATTGGGTTGAATATACGCTTAGATATGTTACGGAATATCGTAAAAGACGAACAACGAAAGACTCCTTATATACAACCATATTAGAAGAAGTAGACGCTAGCGGAGAAAATATACAATTTGCTTCTGCCACATTTGATATCGTTCAAGTTCCATCCCTTGATGTAAATCTTAAGCAGAATAAATAACTTAGAAAGGAGGATTCAAATTGTCTGCAGAAATGGTTGGTTTTAGCATCATCATCGTCGGAATTCTTCTACTGATTGGAAAATGGATTCGAGTCAGCATCCCCCTATTTCAAAAATATTTTTTACCTAGCTCAATCATCGGAGGCTTTATTGCCTTAATTCTAGGACCAGAAATACTAGGTAAACTGATAAGAAGTTTCCAAGTTGAAACGACATTACAAGGTATTTTCCCAGAAGGGGTACATAACATTTGGTCTACTTTTCCTAGTCTTTTAATCAGTGTGATTTTTGCTACTCTATTTTTAGGAAAAAAGCTTCCCCATATAAAAGATATATGGCATATAGCCGGGCCTCAAATATCATTCGGACAATCAGTAGCCTGGGGGCAATATGTATTCGGCCTCCTTTTAACTCTAGCTGTACTGACGCCCTTCTTTGGAATCAATCCTATGGCTGGTGCTCTTATTGAGATTGGTTTTGAAGGTGGACATGGTACAAGTGCGGGGTTAGCAACCACCTTTAAAGAACTGGGGTTCGGAGCAGGTGCGGACATTGCCATTGGCTTAGCAACCGTAGGTGTCGTATCAGGTGTTGTCTTGGGAATTATCTTAATCAATTGGGCTATTAGGAAGAACAAGACGACTATTTTAAAAGACCCGAACAACCTTCCAGAACATGAGCTCAGAGGAATCATTGAACCCGAAGAACGGCCAATCGCTGGTAAAATGACAACGAAACCTGAGTCAATCGAACCTCTTGCTCTACATATTTCTGTAATAGGGATCGCTATTTTAATAGGCAAGGGATTATTAGAAGGGCTTATTTATTTAGAACGTGTTACGTGGGGAGCATGGTCAGATACCGAAATCATGACCTATGTTCCTTTATTTCCACTAGCTATGGTTGGCGGCGTGATCTTGCAGAAAATTCTCGAGAAAACAGATACAATCGAACTAGTAGACCGAAAAATGATTCTACGTGTACAAGGACTTGCACTAGATTTCTTGATTGTAACTGCCATTGCTACCTTATCCTTAACAGTCATTGGAGAGCATTTCATTCCGTTCCTACTTCTCGCTTTAACCGGAATCCTCTGGAATGTGACTGCGTTTATCTTTATAGCACCACGAATGATTCCTGAAGACTGGGTTGAACGCGGGATTGGTGATTTTGGTCAATCGATGGGTATGACTGCTGCAGGTTTGATGCTCATAAGAATTGCAGATTCAAAAGGAAAAACAAAGGCACTCGAAGCTTTTGGCTACAAGCAATTACTATTTGAACCAATGGTAGGAGGAGGATTATTTACCGCAGCATCAGTACCGCTTATTTATCAATTTGGTGCGATTCCAATCTTTATTCTATGCTTGGTTGTGATGCTTTTTTGGATGGCTGTAGGTTTATTCTATTTCGGTAAAAAATAAAACCACAAAAAAACACTCAAACTTTTGAGTGTTTTTCCTTTTACTATTTTAAGAACAAAAGGCGCAAGCGCCCCGTTAAGCCCCGACAAGCAAATGTTCCTAGAAGAAGAAAAGGGTGAATTTCCCTTTTATTCTTCTAGGGTTATTTGACCTCGAGGGGCTGGGCGCTGGAGCTAGATTTAAATGCACTGACCCTAGTTATCCACAAATGATTATTTTATAATTTCCTAAACCAGAACAAAAGGTCTATTCAGACTCCTCATCCACAGCCAGCCACTTCTCACGCCACTCTATCATTTCCTGCTCTTCAATCTGTTTCTCAAGAAAATCATCCCAGCGTCCTAACCATGTATTCCAAACACGTGCGTAAAAAATGTCTTGTTCTTTATTGTACACTTGAAACTCAATACACGGGGCATGTTCCACTCTTTCTTCTTCAAATCCACACACATGTGATACTACCGTTTGAAATCCATCTTCTTCTTGTATATGTTCTCTCTCAGAAAGAACCTTTAAGACTCGATCGGCATTGATTTGATCATTTTTTTCTCCATAACGGTAAGTAGACAATTCTTGATTTATATCAGGTAATGCTTCAACCATGTCCGTCCAGAATTCATCGTGAACTGAACTGTATAGGACCTCGGTATATTCCTCTTCTAATTCTTCTGCGATGACTCCAGTTTTTAGCTGATTATTCCCTTTTGTTGTAAGCTTATATATTTCTCTTTCTAACGATACTAAGCCCATTCGCTGCATTTTTTGTAGTAAATCTGCAACGAACAGCTCCTCTACCAATAGTAGTTCTGCAAAATTAGCTGCACGTCGGATGTCGGTCTGCTCAAATGTGAGTAGCATCATTTTCATGAGAATGTCCATTTGCGATCGTTTTACTCGTTTAAATGCCACCTTATACGTGGACACCGGCAAATACCAACTTACCATTTGCTTTATTTCAATTGCTTTATTTTGAAGCAAAACTCCACGTAATTTCTTTGTAAGCTTATCCATGCAAAGAAGCCTCCTCTAGTGTTCTCAGCCCCTGCTGACTTTTGACAGCTTCTAAAACATTCGTATACATACGTCTAGTTTCCTTGCTCTTCGTACGCTGTGTGAACATCTCTGTACTCCCAATTAACACTAGCAACTCTCTAGCTCTAGATAAGGCAACATTCAATCTACGATAATCTTTTGCAAAGCCAATATCATCTTGCTTGTTATTATGATTACGTACCATACTCAGTAAAATCACATCCATTTCCATGCCCTGAAAACGGTCGACTGTCCCGGTACGAATAGTTAAGTGGTTCAAACGAAGCTCCTGTTGAATCAATCGGTCGATTCTTTTCACTTGTTCTCCGTAAAAACTGATTACACCAATGCTTTTCTTCTCATCAGCTGTCATTCTACCGGCTAGCTTTGCCTCTGCTACGGCATCATCCAGTTCTTTCAACATTTCACCAATCTTATTCAGTTCAGAAGGATTAAACAAGCTTTTTCCATTTTTCATTCTTTCCTCAAAGAATGATGACTCGTTTGGCATGTCTAGCCATAGGAGATGATTATTCCTCTGTATATGCGAAGAATGTAGAAAGTGATCTCGCATCGAATCAGAGTCAGTAAGACCACATTGAAGCTGCTCATCTTCCTGATCATAAAACTGGGTAATCGTTGCCATGATGTTTTCATGCATACGATACTGAATAGCAAGCATCGTTTTATTAGTTTTCGGTAACTGCTTAAACAATCGCTCAAACAATGACTCGTTTAACAGTTTCTTCAATTCAACCTTGCCCTCAAAATCATTACTTTCATCTGCCATTTCCTGCAATGTTTCTTCAAGCGTATCATTTCCTAATAAAGGTGGAAGCTGGTGATGATCTCCAACTAAAATGATTTTCTTTCCCTTTAACATAGGTAACAACAATTCAGGTGGAGTTGCCTTTGATACTTCATCAATGATCACTACATCAAAAACAGGATAACTCTCCATAAAATCCTTCCTAGCTGATGCCACACATGTCGTCCCAATTACATTTGAATGCTTCACATATAGCTTTCGGATTTCATTCAAGTCATGATCATTTGCTTCCTGAAGCAGAGATCGCCACATACCTTGAATGGACTGGAAAAGCGGAAGTTTCTGCTTTTCTTGTTTCAATGATTCCCTAGTAAAAGAAACACTCGCCATGTTTTTCAAAAGTTGTTCATACTCCAGTTCTGGCTCTGTAGACAGTATTTCTTTTAAAGGTAGTAGTTCCTCTTCTTTACTTTGAATCATGTTGGTTACATGACTAAGTCCTTCTTCGATTCGTGAAATCTTCTGCTCTGCTTCTCCTAGTTGCTGGGCCATCTCTTCCCTGTTTTGAACATTCATCTCAACTCGAAGTCTAGCTTGCTTATATTCCTCTACCTCATTTTTTAATTGAAGTACTTTTGCTTGTAATTGTTTAAGTATTTCTTTTGCATGAGGAATGATTTCTGATGAGCCCTTCTTTAACGAGAGCTTATCTTGAACAGAAGAAAGCTTCTGGTTCAACTCAACCACTACATACTGACGTTTTTCGTTCAGCATTTTCGTCTCTTCTATAGTAGGTAGAAGTTGACTCACTAGCTCCTTCTTTAATAACCCAATTGCCTCTTGAGCCCTACCTACACACTCTTTATATGGCTTTAAGCGTTCTACCTTTTTCCAGAGGAATTGTCTTCTGCCATATAAACCTTCCAGATAGCTAATAAGATGCTGTGGCGTAAGTTTACGGCTACCTTTAAGCTCTTCTCTTAATCTATCTAGAAATCCATCAATTTCTTCAGCTGAAGTAGATCTAGCAGTTAAATTCCCCATATGCTGTTGCAGTTGGTTGACTGACATGTTCTGTCTCTCTAAAAGCTGCTCAACATACGTAATCGCACGTGCTAGCTTATCACTATACTCTTTTATTTTAGTTAACTGATTTAGATCTTCGCGGATCGCATCAAGCTCCTGAATTAACCGCTGAACTTCTATAGATCGATTTAAATTTTGTTCTAAGATGATCCATTTAAGACTATCCACTTTTTTAGCATCATTAATTCTAGCGGATAAGTCAGTCAGCTTCTTCATAGCTTCAGCAGTTCTATCACATTCTGCAGAAGCCTGCTGTATTCTTAGCTGTATATCAATAATCTCATCTTCTAAACCTTGTAGCTCAATGCTATGTTGAAGTCGCATAATCTCTTGTTGATTAACGGTTAACTCCTTGTTCACCCACTCACTGTCAGGCTCGTCTACTAAAAACTTTTCGTCTTTTTCTATCGTATCATTTAAGTGCTGAAGTGATTCCTTTATCGCTTTCAGCTGTTGCTGAGCAAGTTCTAGCTCCTCTTCTGCCCTTAGCTTGTCCTTCTTGTGTTGATCTAGAAAAGACTGTATTTCATTAATACGCTGTTGAGCTGCACTTTTAGCTTCTACCTCTGCCTCTACTTTAGCTAGCAGCTTCTGCAATCGCTCTTTCTCTTGTTCATTAGAATCCCATTCCACTTCAATTTCCCTTGCTCGTTTTTCCCGCGCTTCATACTGAGTGGAAACCTCTGATAGTGTATGGTCTTTCCAATACTGCCCCACATTTTCTTCAATGAACTTTTTACCTTCTTCTTCAATGCTTTCCGTACGTCCTACCCTAAGAATCCGTATGTCTTTATTTGCAAGCAATCGACCAAGTGCATTGTCGACCGCTAAATTTGATTGCGAGGCCACCAATGTCCGTAGCCCTGCCTTAGCATTTTGTAAGCAAATCTCAGAGATTACAGTCGTTTTTCCTGTTCCAGGTGGGCCCTGAATTACATATAAATCTTCTGCAGACATTGCCCCTATAACAGCTTCTCGCTGAAACTCATTCAGACGATTATGAAACTTTAGAGGTGGTTGCTTCTTCGGAGATTTAACAGGGGGCTTATTCTCGAATAAAAGACGTTCAAGTTCAGGATTTGCAGCCAATCCATTTTCTAACTGCTTAAACCCTTGCCGCAGACGTTTCACCTGGCTAAGTGTGGCAAAGTTACTAAAGACGACTTCCTTTTGATGTAAGTCGAGCCTCTGCTGTCGAGCCAGTTTCTCCATATATGGATTTAGTTCGACTTCTACACTACCTTCTGCTCGAGTCCCTTTTAATACCTTCCCAATATCCTGGTCAATCCCCTTAAGCTTTACACTTAAATCCTTAAGTAATTTCCATTCCTTTTCATCCAATTGACAGCCAATTATTTTAACTCGACTGAAATCATCATTGAAGACAAGCTTTGAATATCGTGATGTCATGTCAGGAATATCTGCAGTCCGCTCTTGGATTTTTAAGTAGCCTTCCCAGCTTGCAATTCGCTTTTTAACATACATTGAACTTTCCTGAGCAACAGGCATGTTATGAATCTGTTCGAGTAGTTCAAGAAGCACAGGTTCATTCCGCTGAGCATCCAATTCAAACGCCATCTCTACAGGAAGACGCCAATTGGACTGCAACGTCAAATGTCCAGGCCTTGTTGTCACATTTGTTGCGATCAAACGCTCTCGTTCTACCACACAATGTAGAACCACCACAACCCCATTGCACGCTTCAGCTAATGAAACATTCGTCTTATTGTCAAAAAACACCGCAACCGAAAGAATTCGATCTGCCTCCATCGGATACTTTTCTATATATACTTGAAACGATTTTTCCAATAAAAAAAACGATCGCTCCTCCAACCCGAGCTCCCGTATCTTTTCCTTTGCCTTCTTAGTCAAAGTTATCGGACAACGATATGTCGCAATATGGTCCTTTATCATGTGATCACCTACTTTTATTTACACTTAAACGTTACTATATATTTGATTTATTAAACTATTAAATTAGTTTTTTATTATGTTATTTGAAATTTGTTTTACAACTGATTATAGCATACTGTTTACAAACATGACGAAAGGCCAACGCATTTAAAACGTGGAAGATGTGGAAGAAATTGAGGTATGACAGAATATTAGTGCATCCCTTAAATCGTGGAACAAAAAAAGAGGATGTATGGAGCTACATCCTCTTTCTTCATTTATTATTTTAACTCATTTAGTTTTGATAATGAATCTTGAATATCTTTATCAGATAGTGGAGCAAATCCAGTTTCAGAAGCGATTTCTTGAGCATTTTCCATTGTATAGATTGCATAATCTAACACCTGTGACTTCTCTTTTGCTAAGTTTACATTAAGGTAAGTAAAAACTGGACGAGTAAATGGAGCATAGTCACCATCTTCAGCGATTGTAGAAAGTGAAGGTTCAACTCCACCTTTACCGAAATCAACCTTAACAGCAGTTAACTTGTCGGTATTGTTAGCATAGTATCCATATCCAAAGAATGCAATCGCATTTTTATCTTCAGAAACAAGACTCACTAGAGTAGAGTAATCTTGTTGTAGGTTAATCCCCTCAACCATATCTTGCTCTTCAAGGATATTTTCCCAGAAGAATTCATAAGTACCATGATTTTCGTTAGGACCCATTGCTTTAATAGGCTCATTAGGGAAATCTGGACGAATGTCAGACCAGTTCTTTGTTCTAGAACTAGCAAGGAAGATATCAATTAGTTCTTCTTTCGTAAGTTCTGTTGCCCAATCATTTTCTTTGTTAATAACAAATGTTAACCCGTCTAGTGCAACCTTTAATTCTTGAACTTCAATTCCTAGTTCTTTTGCTTTAGCTAACTCTTCATCTTTAATCTGACGAGAAGCATCATTAAAATCAGTTCCATCTTCAATTAAAAACTTCTTAAATCCTGCAGAAGTACCTGCACGGCTTACTTCAACAGAAACATCTTCTTGATCCATATAATTTTCAGCCATTTTTGCCATGAATGGATAAACAGTACCCGAACCATCAATTACAACACTTCCTTCTAAAGCAGGTTCTTTCTCGGAATCCTCTGCTTGCTCTGAACCTGTGCTTGTTTCAGTATTTGTTGTTTTTTCGGTAGTACCACAAGCTGTTATAAAAAGAATAAGTGAAGTCATTGCTAATAGTACTAAAAGATTTTTAAAACTCATCATTTTCTAAATCCCCCTAATTGTTTGGTTAATCTTCCTACTCCTTAAGAATAAACCTGAAGTGTTAACCTTGTCTTAATGAGGGGTGAAGGTTTTGTAAATTAATGTAAACGTAATTGTAGGAATATTCGTAAGTGTAAAAGGCCTTTACAATTGATATTTCACATTATATCTATTTAACTCAGTTATTTTTAGGAATATTGTCGTTCCATTGCGCTCCAGACACTTGCTTTCCGCGGGGAGGAAGTCGAGCCTCCTCGGCTTTGCCTGCGGGGTCTCGACCTTTCCTCTATGTCCCGCAGGAGTCAAGTGTCTTCCACTACATTTCACTATCGTTGTAAAAAACATCTTATTTAAAACTTAGGAGTATACGAATATATCAAATTAAAAAACCTAGAACTACTCATAGAGTCGCCTAGGTTTATTTTTTTACTTAACTTACTACTACCCCTCAATATCCCGTTTATTAAATCCAATAACACCAATTGCCGTCAACATCATCGCAACCATGCTTAATAGAATTAATGGCAGTAATGAAAAGTCCTCAATTGGTGTTTGGGGCACGTGTCCATAAGGAGAAATGTTGCCGACCCAATCTGGAAATTGGAATAACCCTCCTAAGTAAAGGACAATAAATGAGTAAAAAACATATAGCCATATGAAACTCGTAAATCTTGGGAAAATACCAATCAATAAAACTGCTATGCTAATCATGACTAAGGTGGCTGGATAGTACGATATAGCCGCACCAACGATCATCTCAAACGATAAGCCACCTTCAACCACTGTAGTCCCCACTGACCATAATCCAAAAGCAGCAAGTGATAACATGATAAAACCATTTACAATCGATATCATAAAATAACTTCCTATTAGCTTTGTTCGTGATACATTTTTAGCTAAAAGGTGAACAATACGTTCCTTCTTCTCCTCACTACGCAGTTTATTCATACTCATAACTGGGGGAATTGTTGCTAGTAGTGAGACGACAATCATCAACATCGGGATAAATTGCTCAATTAACGAAACCCCTTCAACTGGCGGAAGTAATTGTTTCATTGCTTCATTATCTGAGAAGAAGGTTTCGAGGTCTCCTAAAACAGATCCATATGAAGCACCTAATACATACATTCCAATTGCCCAAGATATCATTCCAACTCGTTGCAATCTTAAAGCGAGACCAATGGGACTTTGCAAGAAGATAGAAGCATACTTCCTGCCAGGTTTGGATGGTAAAAAGCCACGATCTACATCACGAATTGCATTCAAATAATTAGCCAAAATGTAAAGAACAAATGAAGTTAAAATCATGAATACAATCGGCCACCAATTATTGTCATCATACACTTTTGCTTTTGTTACCCATGCTAGAGGAGAAATCCAAGATAATGTCTCATTACTTACATCGGTAATGGCTCTAAATAAATAAGCGATTAGTAAGGCTCCAATTGAATAGCCAATCGTGCCACGGGAACTATCACTCAACTGTGCAAAGACAGCAGTTACGCCCGCAAAAAACAAGCCAGTTGCACCTAAGGCTGTACCGTATAATAATGAACCTTCCAAATTCATACTCTCAATTCCAAGTATATAAAGTCCAAACCCACTAATTAATGCTAATGTAATGCAGGTAACAGTCAATACAAGTAAAGCTGCATTCAAATAAGAAAGACGTCCGGTTGGTAAAGCACGAAGCATTTCTAAGCGACCATCCTCTTCATTGGCTCGAGTGTGACGAGTGACAAGCAGAATACTCATTATTGCTACTACTGTTGCCGTCATGAGAAGCATTTGATGTGTAGTCATAACACCAAGTGTGTAATTGTTTAAATTAGCAGGGCCAGTCATGGCAGTCATAGCTGGATTCGCCATCGTTTGTGCCATTGCGTCTCTTTCCTGTTGAGAGCTATACAATCCCTTAAATGATAGTGGCACAATCAACGTAAAAAAAGTGAGGGATATTATCCAGAGAGAGAGCCGTAGCCGGTCCTGTTGCAAAATAAAACGAGAGAGGTAACCCATCTGAGCAAATAAATTACTAGCCATTACTGAATTCCACCTACTCTCGTTTTCGTACCCCCTTCATAATGACGCATAAATAAATCTTCTAATGTTGGTGGTGCGCTTTCGAGCTTAATAATTCCGAATTGGCTTATATGCTTAACAACATGATCTAACTGATCACTATCAACCTGAAATGAAATACCATGGTGGTTTTTTTCCACTTCATGAATACCACTCAATTCTTTTAGACCCGTTATTGGTTCTTTTGTTTCAACAAGTATTTGCGTTCGTGTTAAATGGCGTAATTCATGTAATGTTCCTGTCTCAATAATCTGACCTTGTCGAATGATACATACTCGATCACACAGCTTTTCAACCTCTGATAAGATATGACTGGATAACAAAACGCTTTTCCCTTGATTTTTCACTTCCATCACACATTCCTGAAAAACCTTTTCCATTAATGGATCAAGTCCAGAAGTTGGTTCGTCTAGTATATATAAGTCCGCTTCGGATGAGAATGCAGCAACTAAAGCAACCTTTTGTCGATTTCCTTTAGAATACGTCCTACACTTTTTTGATGGATCTAAATCAAATCTTTTAATTAACTCATCACGTCTTTGTTTATTAACTTTACTGTTTAACTTTAAAAATAAATCAATGACCTCTCCACCTGTTAAGTTAGGCCATAGATTTACATCACCAGGTACATAAGCAATACGCTTATGTATATCTACAGCATCTTTCCAGGCATCCTTTCCAAAAATACTAGCATCCCCACCAGATGCCTTTAATATCCCTAATAACACTCGAATCGTTGTTGATTTCCCTGCACCATTCGGTCCGATAAAACCTAGTACCTCACCTTTCTGAACAGTAAAGTTAACACCGTCAAGAGCAGTAAACTCACCAAATTTTTTCGTTAAATTGGTTACCTCTAAAATGTTCACTAATAGATCTCCTCCTAATCTTTATAAAAACAACGCCTCAAGATATCTGAATAACTGTTCCATTCGTTGATTAACTCAACTCCAACATTTTTATAAGACGTAAGTTGCTTTAATTGAAGTTCTGAAAAACCCGCCATCGTCCAATTCAGAATTTGAAATGCCTTTTCTGGATTAACATCATCTCGAAATCTTGAATAGTCTAGATTTTCATATATTCTATTCAAACCTTCATTCAAAACATTCCCCATTACCTTTTCAATATCAGCTTTCACTTCTGTTGCTTGTTCTTCGTGTGTAGATTTTAAGAAGTCAAATACCAATGGATGTTTTTTTTGAATCTCTAATTTTATTAGGCCGATCTGAGTAATCCGATTAAACAGGTCTCTTTCATTCATGTCAATCCCATCATATATAACATCCATAATCTTTATTGCATTCTCAACCAAATACATATACAACTCTTTTTTATTAGTAAAATAGTTAAATAATGATCCTTTAGAAATCTGTGCATCTTTTACTATTTCATTTGTTGATGCCTTATCATAACCACTCAACACAAATTGTTTCATTGCTGCATTTACAATGCGCTCTTTTTTATCGGCTTTTAAACTGGAAAAATTAGAATTAATCGTTGTTCATTCCTTTCATAACAAATGACCAATCTGGTCAATACTAGTTTAACACTAAATGACCACATTGGTCAAATTAGATTACAAAAAAAACCTTGTACTCCTTTTTAGAGTCCTAGGTTTTTGAGTTATCTTTAAAAGTTTGATTAAGTTATCTCAGGAATCTTACCTTCACTTACATCTTCTTCTGGTTTACCGAGAGCATACCCTTGACCAAAGTGTACTCCTAATTCACGGACATACACTAAATCCTCTACTCGTTCGATTCCTTCTGCAATTATTTTTGTAGATGATTGTTTGGCATAATCAATGATCAGTTTTACCAGCTGCTGTTGCTCCATATTTGTATCAACATGTTGAATAAGTGATTTATCTAACTTAATAAATTCAGGTTTTAGGTAAATGAGTGTCTTTAGACTGTTATAGCCAGAGCCAACATCATCTACAGCAATACGAAATCCTTGGGAACGATAATTTGAAAGGATCTTCTCAAATAACGCAAAGTCAGTAACTGCACTCTTCTCAGTTAATTCAAATACAACCTGATGAGGGTCAATACCAAGTCCGGATAAAAGTTGAAGTGTTTCACCGCTATGATAATTGGAATCCAGTAAAACATTGGGGTGGATATTAATAAAAATCAGTGAATCCCCGCGATCTGCTTTCTTTTGAAGCCTCTCGATAAAACGCTTTAAAGATAGGTTTCTGCAGAAACATTCAAATAAAAAAACTTGATTAGACCTTCCTACAAATTCATAGAACTCTTCAGTATTAGTAAATACCTTTTTTGAAGTAGGTCGATTTAAAGCTTCATAGCCTATTGTTTCTCCAGACTTTAAATCAAGAACGGGTTGAAAGTAAGTAGACAAATCTTGATTTTTAATGATTTTTTGTAGTTCCTTCAAACGTTTATAAAATAAGATTTCTTCTTTACCTCTTTTGAGTAAGTATCTTAAGTATAAAGATAAATGCGTTTCTTCAGCTAATGATGGTTCACTGCTTGTCTGAGTATACACTTGTTGCACACATCCCTAAATTACAATAATGTCATACATATTATGATAATGCACCAATGTAAAGCTAGAGTTATGATTATTTTTTATTATTGTAAAAGTTTAAGTCTAAGAACTGTTATTAGCATTCCTTATAAGAATATAAAGCAAAAAAACACCCAATACTGTTTGATCAACAGTAGTGAGTGTTTTATAAGATAGATACCGGTGGCCGGGGTCGAACCGGCACTCCAGAGGAACACGATTTTGAGTCGTGCGCGTCTGCCAATTCCGCCACACCGGCATAAAAGTAAATCTAACAGACATCTAATAATATAACATGCTTGTACTAGATTATCAATGAGAATTATAAATTGCAGTCTCCTAAAAATAAAAAAACCATACCTAGATGGTATCGGAAACAGTTAAATCTAATAGGTTAGAATTGGAGGCGGCAACCGGATTCGAACCGGTGGTAAAGGTTTTGCAGACCTCTGCCTTACCACTTGGCTATGCCGCCACTGGAGCGGAAGACGGGATTCGAACCCGCGACCCCCACCTTGGCAAGGTGGTGTTCTACCACTGAACTACTTCCGCAATAATCAATGGATAATTTATATATATGCAAGTAACTTGGCAATATTGACAATTAAACATAAAATGGGGCGACCGAAGGGAATCGAACCCTCGAATGTCGGAACCACAATCCGATGCGTTAACCACTTCGCCACGATCGCCATTAAAGTTTAAATTGGCAGGGGTAGCAGGAATCGAACCCACACCAAAGGTTTTGGAGACCTTCGTTCTACCTTTAAACTATACCCCTATTTAAAATATCAAATATAAATGGTGGAGGGGGACGGATTCGAACCGCCGAACCCGGAGGGAGCGGATTTACAGTCCGCCGCGTTTAGCCACTTCGCTACCCCTCCATTTATATAATTTTAACAGACATAAAAAATGGTGGCTCGGGACGGAATCGAACCGCCGACACAAGGATTTTCAGTCCTTTGCTCTACCGACTGAGCTACCGAGCCAGATATAGATTTCAAATGATTTCATTGCCATCTACTAAGTTGGCAAAAAAAAGAATGGCGGTCCCGACGGGAATCGAACCCGCGATCTCCTGCGTGACAGGCAGGCATGTTAACCGCTACACCACGGGACCATTGGTTGCGGGGGCAGGATTTGAACCTACGACCTTCGGGTTATGAGCCCGACGAGCTACCAGACTGCTCCACCCCGCGATAATATAAATAAAGCTTTTAAGATTATGCACCTTTTATCTACTATGACGACCCATCCGATTTATCAATCGGCTAGCTGATGTCTTTTCAATGATGATTATTCGGGCGTGCTCCACCCAGCAATAATATTAATACTACTAGAAAAATATGGTGGAGGATGACGGGATCGAACCGCCGACCCCCTGCTTGTAAGGCAGGTGCTCTCCCAGCTGAGCTAATCCTCCGATATTGGTGACCCATACGGGATTCGAACCCGTGTTACCGCCGTGAAAGGGCGGTGTCTTAACCGCTTGACCAATGGGCCATATATAAATCCTCGTGGTTTATGTGGCGGAGAGCGAGGGATTCGAACCCTCGAGACAGTGTTAACCGCCTACACGATTTCCAATCGTGCTCCTTCGACCACTCGGACAGCTCTCCAAGTTGGCTCCACCAGTAGGATTCGAACCTACGACCCTTCGGTTAACAGCCGAATGCTCTACCGCTGAGCTATGGTGGAAAATTATTAACAGACTGGCAACGTCCTACTCTCACAGGGGCAATGCCCCAACTACCATCGGCGCTGAAGAGCTTAACTTCCGTGTTCGGAATGGGAACGGGTGTGGCCTCTTCGCCATCATTACCAGACTATATGATGTCACTAATAACTAGCGACTTTCTTAATTATACTCATTTTACTGAGAATATCAAGAGGAATTTTATTCCCTCAAAACTAGATAATGTTTCGTATATAAGATTGTCTTTTTATATGGTTAAGTCCTCGACCTATTAGTATCTGTCAGCTCCACGTGTCGCCA